>CAMALN010000075.1 GCA_945836565.1 uncultured Lachnospiraceae bacterium | reverse complement strand
AGTACATTCCTATAGACAATATTTCTGTATATGAGAGCTTCAAGGAGCTTATAAGAAATACTAATTCGGCTCAGAATACAAGCGTATTGAGCAGAAGTGTTATCAATGCTATATCTAAGCAGGAGATATATAACAAGAGGATAGATACTCTTATTTCAGAGGTTTCAGGCTTTGTGAAGAAGGTATATCAGTATATCGAGAATGAGCCTGAGATGAAGAAGAATCTTCAGATACTCGGAGCAGGAACCTCGCTCAAGGACAAGACTAATGTGTTCGAGGGCTTGTATGAGTATAACCTTGTATTCTATGAGTGCGGTATCAAGGAATTGGTTAATCAGGACATGAGCACCCGCTCATGGGAGGAGAAGTATGAGATACTCGACCTTCTCTATACTACCTTGAACGTAATCTTCGACGGATACAATGTATATGAGATATCGAACAAGATTGAGCATCAGTATGTTGAGCTTTCTTGGATTATGAATTATGTGAATGCCAATCCGACACTGCTTAAGCTGTTCTTCAGTGTAAAGGAGAAGATTAAGGCCTTCAAGGTAAGAAAGAATTCAATCCTTGAGAAATCTAAGACAAATTATGAGATTAAGCAGATGATAGATGACAGGCAGAAGGCTTTGGTATTTATGGCTGCTGAGGATATGATTTCAAATGGATTGAATAGCGGCAGAGTGAATATTATCAGCAGTGGATATGATCCAAAGATTGCTGAGAAGCATCTTGCAAAGACCTATGCTGATGTACAGGTTCCGTCGAAGTATAAGAAGGCAGAAGCTCAGTCGGGTGGTAAGCTTTTCGGAAAGAGTTCATCGCCTGCTGCCGATGCGGATTTGAAGAGACTTTTGACAGATACCAAGATTGAGGAGATGCTACTTAAGTCAGAGTGGCTTTGGAATCAGTATCGCGATAAGGGAGCTGATTCTCAGACTCCGGAGGAAGGAACATACAGTGTAGTTTGTCTGATTAAGGTTGTGGAGAAGCTTCTTGACAGAAAGGGTACCTCAGCGAAGACAGAGAGTGCACCGAACAAGAAGGTTATCATCACAAAGACGGGTAAGGTTATAGAGCTTTCAGATGAGAGTTCACAGTCATCAAACGGAAATACTTCACTTCAGCCTACAGTTATTGATAATCTCAATAATATTATAGTTGCTTTGAAGGACAAGTCAGATGAGAATGTAGAGTATGTTAAGTCTTATGTTACTGATTGGCTTGATGCAGTAGTGGATGCAAAGCTCGACAGAAATACTATGATGCCATTGTATGAGGCGGAGGAGCTTCGTAACAAGACACTTCAGGTTATCAAGAAGCTCAGAGCAGATTTATTATAAGACACAAAAAACCTTTAACATATTATTGGAGGTATCTCACAAGGATACCTCCTTTATTCTTTTAAGAGTGTCGGGTTTTGCTTAGTTGATGCAGATATTTTAGGAATGGTAGATATATGAGTGAGAAAAATTCTATAGCTGTCACAAAAGAATTTGATATAGAAGAGGAATTATCGAAGCTTCCGAACAAGCCGGGTATATATATAATGCATGCCGCAAACGATGATATATTGTATGTCGGTAAGGCGATAAGCTTGAAGAATCGTGTCAGACAGTATTTTCGGACCGGGCACGGACACAATAATTCACCAAAGATATGTCTTATGGTTGAACAGATAGCTTACTTTGAGTATATAGTGACCTCGTCCGAGATGGAAGCCCTGGTGTTAGAGTGTAATCTGATAAAGGCGCACAGACCGAAATATAACACCATGATGACGGATGATAAGGGATATCCGTATATTCGCGTGACTATAGATGAGGATTTTCCACGGGTGCTTTACAGCCACAATATGAAACGGGACAAATCCAAATATTTCGGTCCATATACAAATGCCAGGGCAGTAAAGGATACAGTGGAGCTTATCAATCAGCTGTATCACTTAAGAAGCTGCAGCAAGAGGCTGCCACAGGAGATAGGCAGGGATAGACCATGCCTGTATCATCAGATAGGCAGATGCGATGCACCCTGTGCGGCGAAGATAAGCAAAGAGGATTACAGGAAGAATGTAGGGGATGCCATAGCATTCTTAAATGGGAATCATCGGGATATAATAAAAAAGCTTGAGTCGGATATGAAGGCATATTCGGAGGAGCTGGAATTCGAGAAGGCTGCCAAATGCAGAGATTTGATAGAAAGCGTGAAGCATATATCTGATAAGCAGCTTATGGAAAAGGAGGGAACAGATGATTCTGATATCATAGCCTACGCAGCCAATGAAACTGATATGGTGGTTGCTGTGTTCTTCGTAAGAAATGGAAAGCTTATAGGACGCGAGCATCATCATATGAATGTGGGAATCGAGGATGAGATAGACGAGATATTTACGGCTTTCGTAAAACAGTATTATATGGGCATACCGCTTCCGCCAAAGGATATATTGCTCGAGGTTGATATATCTGAGAAGGAACTTTTAGAGCAGCTTTTTAGTGACAGAAGGGGTAGTAAGGTAAGCATACGTATACCTCAAAAGGGCGACAAGAAGCGACTATTAGGACTTGCGAAGGAGAATGCGGAGCTTGTGCTAAAGCAGGATGTTGAGCGCATCAAACGCAAGGAAAAGAGAACAAGCGGTGCCTGCAGAGAGATAGCGGAGCTTATAGGTGTCGAAAAGATATCGAGGATGGAAGCCTTTGATATATCAAATATTTCCGGTACTCTTTCGGTCGCATCTATGGTAGTATTTGAAAATGGGGAACCGAAGAAGAATGCATATCGAAAGTTCCGCCTGAGAACTGTGAGCGGACCGGATGATTATGCTTCTATGAAAGAGGTTTTAAGCAGACGTTTTACGGACGAGCGCATGGATGTCATGCCGGATGTACTGATGATGGACGGTGGTAAGGGCCAGGTAAACGTAGCACTTATGGTGCTTGACAGCCTTGGTATAGATATTCCGGTCTGCGGCATGGTCAAGGATGATAATCACAGAACCAGAGGATTATACTATAATAACAAAGAGCTTGAATTCGCAAAGGGTAGCGAAGCCCTTATGATGGTTACCTCGCTTCAGGATGAGGCACACCGTTTTGCGATAGAATATCACAGACAGCTTAGAAGCCAGAACCAGGTCAAGTCTATCTTGGATGAGATACCCGGTGTTGGTCCTGCCAGACGAAAAGCCCTTATAAAGCATTTTAAGGATATCGCAGGCATAAAAGCGGCGACCATAGAGGAGCTTGCCAAGCTGCCGGAGATACCGGAATCAGTCGCACGCGGAATACACGAATTCTTTCATTGAGCCAACGGGGACGGGAGGTATATGTAATGTTTAAGATTTTTTATCCAACAGAATATTATGATTCGACGTATTCTATAAACTTTGCATCATATTATGCAAGAGGCTATAGAGGTGTAATATTTGATGTTGACAATACATTGGTGGAGCATGACGCACCTGCAGATGAGAGGGCGACGCGACTTATAAAAAAGCTTCATGAATTGGGATATAAAGTGTGTTTTTTGTCCAATAATGATGAGGAGCGCGTGAAAAATTTCAACGAAGGGCTTGGCGCCAGCTATATCTATAAAGCAGGAAAGCCTCTTGCCAAGGGCTATAAAAAAGCTATGGAGGAGATGGGTACGACAGAACACAACACACTCTTTGTCGGTGACCAGCTCTTCACGGATATCTGGGGCGCGAACAACGCAAAGCTAAGAAGCATCCTTGTAAAACCTATTGCAAAGCATGAGGAGATACAGATTGTATTAAAGAGGATACCTGAGAAGCTTGTGTTACATTTTTATCTGAAAAAGCACAAGCTTAAGACGAGGTAAGACCAGTGGGGACAGGAAAAGTGGCTCTTTTACTGTCCCTAGTGGCAAAAAAACTGTTGATTAGAATCAAGATATGTGAGTATCTTCGTTCTAATCAACAGTTTCTTTGTATTCTGTGATTTCTATCTTGAGCATTTGAAGAGTAAATCTTCCCAGCGTCTGTCGACTTCCTGCTGATACTGTGCCAGAAGGTGCTCGTTCTCTGGCTTGAAGAGATGCTTGAAACGTCCCTGAGGTCTGAGGAAGTCCTCGATAGGAAGCTTCTTCTTAGGCTCATAGTTGAGTATCCATTTGCCCTCGACAACCTCGAAGAGCGGCCAGTAGCAGGTCTCAACTGCAAGCTTACATATCTTCATGATGTCAGGCGTGTCGTATCTCCAGCCACGTGGACATGGTGCCATTACATTCAAGAATGCTGCGCCCGGAGTATATATAGCCTTCTCAGACTTCTCATATAAGTCCTTCATGGTGCCAATCAATGTAGACTGTGCCACGTAAGGTATGTCGTGGCTTGCGATGATGGATGCAAGGTCCTTGCGGTTCTGCATCTTACCATTTGACTGGCTACCGACAGGCGTAGTGGTTGTATCTGCGTACATTGGAGTAGCGGATGAACGCTGGATACCGGTGTTCATATAAGCACCGTTATCGTAGCAGACATATACCATATCGTGATTTCTCTCCATCGCACCTGAAAGTGACTGGAATCCGATATCATATGTTCCGCCGTCACCACCGAAGGTGATGAACTTATAATCCTCTTTGATTCTGCCGCGCTTTTTGAGTGCGTGGTATGCTGTCTCGATACCTGATAAGGTTGCACCGGCATTCTCAAATGCGTTGTGCATATAGCTGTCTTCCCATGAGGTGTATGGATACATAAATGTTGAAACCTCCATACAGCCTGTTGCATTTCCGATTACAGCCTTGTCCTCAGGCTTAAGTGCACGAAGGACTGTTCTGGCAACAATTGTACCGCCACAGCCTGCACACATTCTATGTCCCGGAGCGAGACGTTCCGGTTTGTTCATTACTTCTTTGAAATTAAATGCCATCTCGGTCTCCTCCTACTTTCTAAGTCCTATGTATTTGAACTGCTCTAAAGCAGTACCATTTTCTACGCTGTCGATAAGCTCACGATATATTTCTTCAGCGAGCTCTACTGTGTAATCACGTCCTCCGAGTCCGTAGAAATAGTTTACGCAGTCTGCGGTGTTCTTGGCATCATATAATGCCGATTTAACCTCTGAACCGACAGGTCCGCCGTATGCTGAGAAGCTCTCTGCACGGTCGAGCACTGCGATAGCCTTTGCATTCTTGAGCGCAGCGGCAATTTCCTCACCCGGAAATGGTCTGAATACCCTTAGCTTAAGTAATCCTGCCTTGATGCCCTGCTCGCGAAGCGCATCAACTGCATCCTTTGTGGTTCCTGCGGCAGAACCCATGATTACGATTACGTACTCTGCGTCATCAAGCATATACTCCTCGAAGAAACCGTATTTACGACCGGATATCTTCTCGAATTTCTCTGCAACCTCAAGGATGACACGCTTGGCATTTTCCATAGCGATACGCTGGTTCTTCTTTGTCTCCATATAAAAAGGTGAGTTTGCATAAGGACCGACTGCCATAGGCATCTCGGCATTCAAAAGATAATTCTCAGGATGGTATTCACCCACGAATTCCTTTACCTTATCATCTTCTATAAGCTCTATATTCTCTACGGCATGGCTGGTAATGAAACCATCCTGACATGCCATAAATGGAAGTCTTACATCCGGATGCTCGGCAATCAGGAAGGACTGGATGAAGTTATCATATGCTTCCTGATTGTTCTCGGCATATATCTGTATCCAGCCTGCATCTCTGGCACCCATACTGTCTGAGTGGTCACAGTTGATATTGATAGGACCTGTTAGTGCTCTGTTTACAAGAGCGAGTACAACAGGAAGTCTGTCGGAGGCTGCTACATAGAGAAGCTCCCACATATATGCCAGACCGCAGGAAGAGGTTGCTGTAAGTGAACGTGCACCTGCAGCACTTGCGCCCATTGCGGCTGACATCGAGCTGTGCTCGGACTCAACAGGTATAAATTCTGTATCTATCTCACCATTTGCTATAAATGTAGAAACCATCTGGGGAATTTCCGTAGATGGGGTGATAGGGAAAGCTGCCATAACATCGGGGTTAATCTGCTTTATAGCGTGAGCTACGGCTTCGTTTCCTGACATTCTCTCACGAATAGACATATTAGATACCCTCCTTCATAGTTATAGCGCCGAAGCTGCATACATTTGCACATATACCGCAGCCCTTGCAGTGGTCATAATCAAAGTCCTGTCTCTTGCCATCCTTAACAGCGATGCAGCTGTCAGGACATACGGGTGTACAGAGCAGACACTGTGTACATTTCTCCCAATTCATAACAGGGGTGCTGGTTCTCCACTCGCCTGTGTTGAATTTGCATGAACCGCCGCCACCGTATATCTGGTTGCCCGGTGTCATGGCAGTGTATGGACTGGTTTCTGTTATCTTGGTAATATCTGTTGCTTTCGACATTATTTCACCTCCGCAAATGCCATCCTGAGAGCATTCATATTGCCCTCTATAACTTCCGGCTTTTTCGCAAATTTATGCTTATAGGAAGCCTCCATCTGCTCCAGGAATACGTCCTGATCCATAATCTCTGCAACCTTTACGATGGATGCGAGCATAGGTGAGTTTGGGAAGTATTTTCCGAGGGTTGCCATAGAAACCTTACGCGCATCTATTGTATACACGCGACCCTCGTAGCCCTTAAGCAGCGGAATGATTTCCTCTTTTGTTTTTTCAGTGTTAATAATGATGGCGCCATCGGCCTTGAGCCCCTTTGTCACGTCGACGGCATGTAACAGTGTCTCATCAACAACTACTACAAAATCAGGATTATAGATATTTGAATGCACTCTGATAGGTGTCTGTCCTATTCTGTTATACGCAGTGATAGGTGCACCCATACGTTCAGGACCATACTCGGGGAAGCCCTGTACGTGCATACCTGTATTGAACGCAACATCGGCGAGCAAAAGTGCTGCTGTCTTAGCACCCTGACCGCCACGGCCGTGCCATCTGATTTCAATGTTTTTCTTCATCAGATAATCTCCTTGTAAAATATGTATCAAAATACTGCAAAATCTTATAAATTATAACATTATATGGGGAAATGTAAATAGTTTCTTTTCCTATAAAATGGCAATATATAATATTTCTTGAACATATTTGACAGAATTGATATAATATTACGGATTGATGCTTGATAAGGCACTTGAAATGGTAAAGGATTATCGCATATTAAAGGAGATGCAATATGGATAAAAAGGATATACAGGATATCGAAGCACAGAAGGATCAGGCCCTGGAAAACGATATCCAAAATGAATTGGACACAGCCGATGAAGTGAATGAAAAAATGCTTGGGATCGATGAAGAGAAGCTGGCAGAGGAACTGGATGAGCTCGATATGCCGGATGATACAGAAGACGTTACCGAAGCGGCTGATATTCCTGAAATAGACGATGTAACAGAGCCG
>CAMALN010000074.1 GCA_945836565.1 uncultured Lachnospiraceae bacterium | reverse complement strand
CGTATCACCCAATTGTTAATATTATATATTTTATATGTGTACTTGGATTTGCCATGACATTTACCAACCCGGTATGTCTTGGCATATCTTTTATGGGAGCATTTATATATTCTGTATGCTTGCGGGGAAGATGCGGTATAGTAAAAAATATAAAGTATATGGTGCCGGTAATACTTATTACGGCGCTTCTTAATCCTGCCTTTAGTCATCAGGGAGTAACTATACTTACTTATCTTCCGTCGGGCAATCCACTTACACTGGAATCCATATTGTATGGTATATCTGCAGCATTTATGCTTGTTACCGTAATATGCTGGTTTGTATGTTTTAATGAGGTTATAACCTCGGACAAGCTGGTATACCTGTTTGGAAGAATAGCTCCGTATATATCACTTATACTGTCAATGACACTTAAGTTTGTTCCTGAATTCTCAGCGAAATTTAAAGAGGTTTATCTGGCACAAAAGGCAGCAGGATACTCTGTAAGAGGCAACTTTTTTAAAAGGATAAAGACTGCAGTCAGGGTATTTTCTACTGTTGTTACATGGTCACTGGAAAGGTCTATAGTTACTGCTGACAGCATGAAAAGCAGGGGCTATGGATTAAAAGGAAGAAAAGCATATTCCATATATAGAATTACAGGCAGAGACATTATTTGTCTTATTCTTGTATTACTATGCGGAGGCTTTGTTTTTATAGGTGCGCTGTTAGGTGCAGTAAGATTTTCGTATTATCCCGCTGTTATTTGGAACACAAAGGGGATATATACTTTATCTGTATATATAGTTTATGCGTTACTTGTATTTATACCGGTATTTATCCGTGGTTTAGGATATCGAAGGCACAGATGAGAGAGGACGTTTGTATGGAATTATTTAAAATAGAAAATTTGAGCTTTGCCTATCCTGATATAAATAGCGATACGGAAGATAAATATCTTGATAATGCACTTTCAAATATTAATCTTAGTGTAAGTAAGGGCGAATTTATAGTTATTATGGGTGCGTCAGGATGCGGAAAAACTACGCTCTTAAGGCAGCTTAAGCCTGTTGTTTCACCAAGAGGCAATAAAAGTGGAGCCATTTATTATAATGGGAAGAATATTAGCGAAATGTCTGAGCAAAGTCAGGCCGAGAAGCTTGGCTTTGTGATGCAGGATGTGGACGCCCAGCTTGTTACGGATAAAGTGTGGCATGAGCTTGCTTTTGGTCTTGAAAGTCTCGGGTTTGAAAGCGATTACATCCGCCGCAGGGTTGCTGAGATGAGTTCCTTTTTTGGACTTTCCGGTATATTCCACAGCAAAGTAACAGAGCTTTCAGGAGGAACAAAGCAGCTTGTTAATCTTGCAGCTGTAATGGCAACAAATCCTGATGTGCTGATACTTGATGAACCGACAAGCCAGCTTGATCCAATTGCTGCAAATGAATTTATTTCAAGTCTTGTCAGGATAAATAAGGAGCTTGGCACAACTATCATTATGACTGAGCACAGGCTGGAGGAGGTTCTTCCTTTATGTAGAAGGGCGATAATAATGGATAACGGCTCAATTGTCGCTGATGATAACCCATGTATGCTTGCTAAGAAAATACAACAAATGGACAGCTTGTCATCATTTGCAGCTTCTATGCCGGCAGCAGTTCAAATATATCTTGGGCTATGCGAGGATGCTGAGAGCAAAGCCATGCCTATTACTGTAAATGATGGAAGAAGCTGGTTATATGAATATGATAAAGCGCATGAAAAGGTGCGTGATATCGCTGATAACGGTGATAGAGCAAAGACAAGCGAAGCCGGAAATAATACTGTTGTCACTCTTAAGGATGTATTCTATAGATACAGCAAAGAAAAAAATGATGTGATAAGGGGTTTATCCCTTTCGATATATGAAAATGAGATTTTGATTATTAATGGTGGAAATGGAAGTGGCAAATCAACACTTCTATCTATAATATCAGGAATAAGAAAACCGTCATTTGGTAAATGTAAGCTTGCTAAAGGAAAGACTGTTGGTATGCTGCCCCAGGATCCTAAGAGTTTGTTTACAGGAAAAAGTGTAAGGCAGGAGCTTTCATTTGCCGAAGATAGAGAGCAACTAAGATATATAGCGGCACTATGCCATTTGGAAAAATTATTCGGCAGACACCCCTTTGATTTGTCAGGCGGTGAGCAGCAACGACTTGCGTTAGCAAGAGTATTAATGGGAGACCCTGACATAATTCTTATGGACGAGCCTACAAAGGGACTTGATAATGGCTTCAAAAAGGAGCTTGCCTGTATAATAAAAATGCTGCAAAAACAAGGAAAAACCGTCGTGATTGTAAGCCATGATATAGAGTTTAGCAGTATGGTTGGAGATAGGGCAGCATTACTATTTGACGGAGATATATCAGCGATAGGGGATATCAGGACTTATCTTACAGGCAACAGCTTCTATACTACAGCTGCGTCAAGAATTGCGAGAGGAATAGTTGATAATGCCATTACGGCGGAAGAGGTAATAGGAGCCTATAGGAAGAAGGATAAGGATAAGATAGAGGATATTGATAAAAATAGGAATAAAAATAAGCTTGAGGAAAGGCTTGAGGAAAGGCTTGAGGAAAGGCTTGATAGTAAGCTTCAGGGACAGGATATAGGTTCATGTGCCGGAAGTTTATATATAAATGACATTGTTGACAAGGATAATGCAAGTAAGAAGATTTCACCGATAAGATTATTAGCAATAGTTGCAGCATTAATTGTGATTGTATATTGCTTTATACAAACTGTGTCACAGTCAGGTCTTAACATGCTTATAAAGGGAATGGCTGTTACGGAGCAGGGAAAGAAATATGTTGTCATATATGCGGTATTTATTGTTGCGATTATTTGTCTGTTTGTTGCACTAAGGCCATTTGGCATAAGTGCAGATAAGAAAATAGAGTATAGCAGAGTCAGGAAAATGAACTCAAAAGCTACAATAATTAATATGTGTATAGTTTTGATATTAATTCCATTTACCATATGGTTAGGATATGATAAGCTACAAGATAGGAAGTATTTATTTATTTCACTTCTTGTGCTGATAGAATCAATGGTGCCGTTTTTTATATCATTTGAAAGCAGAAAACCAAGGGTGCGTGACATAGTGATGCTGTCAGTTATGTGTGCGATTGCAGTTGCAGGAAGGGCGGCATTTTTCATGCTTCCGAATTTCAGTCCGGTAATTGCAATAGTAATAATTGCGGGAGTTGGCTTCGGAGGAGAAGCAGGATTTATTACAGGAGCCATTACGATGCTTGTATCAAATGTAATATTCGGACAAGGCCCGTGGACACCGTGGCAGATGTTCTCTCTTGGACTTATTGGCTTCCTGTCAGGTCTGATATATGCACACAAAGGAGTAAGATTAAAGCTGTTAACAAAGGTTGGTTTATGTATATTTGGTGCTTTAGCATGCATTATTATATACGGTGGTATAATGAATCCCGCCTCAGTAATAATGTGGCAGAAGAACATCAATCTGCAGATGCTCCTAGCCTCATATATAACCGGCTTCCCCTTTGATGTAGTGGAAGCAGTAGCAACAATAATATTCCTGTGGCTGGCTGCAACCCCATTTCTCGAAAAACTCGACAGAGTAAGAATGAAATACGGAATAATATAAGGAAGATAGGTATGATAAGGAATTGTGATTTGAAGGATATTTCGGATGGAAGGCTTTACGATACGAATGATATGGTGAAGGCATACTGTAACGAATGCAAGGGTTGCCATGCCTGCTGTGAGGGCATGGGTAATTCAATTATACTTGACCCGCTAGATGTGGTAAGGCTTTCTAAGGCAACAGGTAAGGGCTTTGGTGAACTGCTCAATAAGGAAATTGAGCTGAATGTTGTTGACGGATTAGTTCTTCCTAATATCAAAATGAACAATAACAGCTGTCCTTTTCTAAATGGCGAGGGCAGATGCAGTATTCATGAAAACAGGCCGGGCTTTTGCAGGCTGTTTCCACTTGGAAGATACTATGAAAATGGAGGCTTTAAATATTTCCTTCAGATACATGAGTGTGAACGTGCCGGCAAGACTAAGGTCAAGGTATCAAAGTGGATAGATACACCTGATATACCAAGATATACGAAATACATAAACGACTGGCACGATTTTCAGAAGGAGATGCAGGCTCTTATAAAGAAAAAGCTTGAGTGTGAAAAGGACCAGGAAGCTAATAATATAACAGTCTTAATCTTAAATGTAATGTATATGGGGATATATGATGATAATAACGATTTCTATTTGCAGTTTGATGAAAGACTTGCCAAGCTTCGCGGGTTAATTGAGGTGTAAATTGAGCACAGAGGAGACCGCCTATGGTATCAGAAGAATGTCGCAGCATTATTGATAACATGTGTGAATATGGCTGTAATGGTATTAGCAGGGATAAGCTTGCTGAGTTTATTGATTATGTTTGTTATGAGGGGAGTGCCGAACTTCGCGAATATCTAAGGCAGACTGCAAATAATATTGCTACTGATATTTTTGGAAACAAAATCTATATACGTGGGCTGATTGAATGTACAAACATTTGCAGGAATGACTGCCTTTATTGCGGCATAAGAAAGAGTAATAATAATGTGGAAAGATACCGCCTTGATAAGGATGATATTCTTGCCTGCTGCAAGGAAGGATATAGGCTCGGATTTAGGACATTTGTTTTGCAGGGTGGCGAGGATCCATGCTATACGGCAGAATTTGTAGCTGATGTAGTTTCTAATATAAAAAAAGACTATCCTGGCTGCGCCGTGACTTTGTCATTTGGCGAGCAGGAGTATGAGACATACAGGCTGTGGCGGGATGCCGGGGCTGACAGATATCTTCTGCGTCATGAAACAGCAGATAAGGAGCATTATGCCAGACTTCATCCGGGGGAAATGGACTATGATAACAGGGTGAAATGCTTATATAATCTGAAGGAGCTTGGTTATCAGGTAGGAAGCGGATTTATGGTTGGCTCACCTTATCAGACGTTATATAATCTGGCTGATGATATTATATTTCTTTCAAAGCTAGAGCCTCACATGATAGGAATTGGACCATTCGTGCCACATAGTGATACACCATTTGCAGATAAAAGTCAGGGAACACTTACACAGACACTTGTTATGATAAGCATCTTAAGAGTGCTATTTAAGAAGGCATTAATTCCGTCAACGACCTCGCTAGGGACTATTGCACACGACGGTCGGGAGCAGGGCTTTTTGTATGGGGCAAATGTTGTAATGCCTAATTTATCACCTGTAGGTGTCCGTAAGAAATATATGCTGTATGACAATAAGATATGCACTGGTGAGGAGTCGGCACAGTGTATCAGCTGTCTGGAAAAGAGAGTACAGGCCGTTGGTTACAGACTTACAGTTGATCGTGGAGATTATATGGAATAAAGAGATAGGAAGTGAAACAGTGGAAGTAAAAATATGTGGATTGACAAGAATAGAAGAAGCATATTTCCTTAATGAATGCAAACCTGATTATGTAGGTATTGTAATGTTCTTCCCAAAGAGTAAGAGAGATATGAGTATTGATTCTGCAAAGGAATTAATAGCCGCAGTTTCGCCTGACATAAAGAAGGTTGCCGTAACTGTATCACCAACCAAGGAGCAGCTTGATATAATCAGTAAGCTGGGGTTTGATATTATTCAGATACATGGCGTTATCGATGATGATTTGATTGCTGGCGCAGGACTTCCTATATGGAAAGCATTTAATGTAGCTGATATGAATATGCTTCCTCACTATATGGGGCTTGATAATATATGCGGTTATGTATTTGATGCAGGAGAGCCAGGAAGTGGCAAGACATTTGACTGGAACGGCCTAAAAGAAATTAAGCGAGATGGCAGGAAAGTAATACTTGCGGGAGGCTTAAAGCCTGATAATGTTGCAATGGCAATTAAGACTGTTGTGCTTGATGTTGTTGATGTATCCTCCGGTGTTGAATATGACGATAAACCGGGTAAGGATGAGGATAAGGTTCGGGGCTTTATTAGAAATGCGAAGGATGCTTGTCGGTAAAAATCTATCTGATAATAGGATTTTAGGAAGTTAAGCGGGAATCCTCGGTTATTCAATTGCCGAGATGAAAGCGCTAAAAGGAAAAGGCTAAAATGGTTCCTGTAGGATTTGGAAAAAGCAAGAGGATTTCGAACATATATTCGATTTTCTCTTGCTTTTTCTTTGTGTATATGGTATACTATGTGTATGAAGGATAATTTAATTCATGCAAGAACATGCGTATATAATATTAACTACCATGTGGTGTGGTCGGTGAAGTATCGCAGAAAAATTTTGACGAAGGATATTGAGGACTTTCTGAAGGAACTGGTACAGCAGATAGCCAGAGATAAGGGGTTCACCGTTCATTTGTTTGAAGCAGGTGAAGGGGACCATATTCATTGTTTTGTATCTGCCCCTCCTAAGCTTTCTGTGACAGATATTGTTAAGTATCTTAAGGGGATTACAGGAAGGAAGCTCTTTGAACAGTATCCGGAAATCAGACAAAAGCTATGGAAAGGACAATTATGGAATCACTCATATTATGTTGAAACCATTGGTTCTGTATCAGAAGAGAATATCAGAAGATATATTGAACACCAGAGTAAATCATACTAGAGGAGGAAAAGGATGCTGTTATCACATGAGACAACCATAGGGCTAAGTAAGAATTATGCAAATATTGTGGGACACATGTGCTATGCAGCATATAAGCTCTGGAATGTTTGCAACTATGAGAGAAATAACTATAAGGAACTGGGGCTTAATGCGTATCCTGACTGGTATTACCAAAAGTCCCATCACAAGAATGATTTGTGGTTCAAGTCCCTGCCGTCACAGACTGCACAGGAGATATGTAAGCTTTTGGACAAATCATGGAAGTCCTTTTTTGCCCTGAAAAGGAGTGGAGGAATAGAAAATCCTAATCCGCCCAGATATAAGAATGAGAATATGCCGATCACCTATATGCAGAATGCAATACAGCATGAAAAAGCAACCGATATGGTTCGCTTATCGTTACCTAAGAAATTGAAGGAGTATATGAAGCTGCAGTATGACATCAGTGATAATTACCTATATTTGGAAAATTCTGTTTTTTCAAACACGGATTGCATTAAGCAGCTCAAAATATATCCGCCTTCCGATAAGGGAATGGTCAGAATGATCGTTATATATGAGGTCGAGGAAGTAGCATATAAGGAGCAGAACGGACATTTCCTGTCTGTTGATTTGGGACTTCATAATCTTATGACCTGCTATGATAACATGGGGAAAAGCTTTATTGTTGGGAGACGATATTTGTCAATCTGTCACCGTTATGACAAGGAGATAGCAAGAGTACAATCTCAATGGGCGAATATACAGGTGGCAAAGGGAATCAGGCATCCG
>CAMALN010000073.1 GCA_945836565.1 uncultured Lachnospiraceae bacterium | reverse complement strand
CTGCTTCCTTAACTGCTCTCTCTATATCGTCATCTGAAAGTGAAGTTCCTGAAGTAATTGTGATATGCTGCTCTCTACCTGTTCCAAGATCCTTAGCTGATACATTTACGATACCGTTTGCATCGATATCAAATGTAACCTCAATCTGTGGAACACCACGTCTTGCCGGAGCGATACCATCAAGTCTGAATCTACCAAGACTCTTGTTATCCTTAGCAAACTCTCTCTCACCCTGAACGATGTTGATATCAACAGCATCCTGATTATCCTGAGCAGTTGAGAATATCTGACTCTTGTTTGTAGGAATAGTTGTATTTCTCTCAATAAGGTGTGTAGCTATACCACCCATAGTCTCGATTGAAAGTGTAAGTGGTGTAACATCGAGAAGAAGAATCTCACCTGCACCTGCATCACCTGCAAGCTTACCACCCTGGATAGAAGCACCGATTGCAACACACTCATCAGGGTTGATTCCCTTGAATGGCTCCTTACCTGTAAGCTTCTTAACCATATCCTGAACAGCTATGATACGTGTAGAACCACCAACAAGGAGTACCTTGTCAAGCTCTGCTGCTGTGAGACCTGCATCCTTAAGTGCTGTCTGAACAGGAGTCTTTGTTCTATCTACAAGATGTGCTGTAAGCTCATCAAACTTAGCTCTTGTTAAATCCATATCAAAGTGCTTTGGTCCATCCTGGTTTGCTGTGATGAATGGAAGATTGATATTGGTTGTAGTAGATGACGAAAGCTCCTTCTTAGCCTTCTCTGCTGCTTCCTTAAGTCTCTGCATAGCCATCTTATCACCGGAAAGGTCGATGCCCTCATTCTTCTTGAACTCAGCAAGCATATAATCTGTAATTGCATTATCGAAATCATCACCACCAAGCTTGTTATCACCGGCTGTTGCAAGAACCTCAATTACACCATCACCAATCTCAATGATAGATACATCGAAGGTACCACCACCAAGGTCGTATACCATAATCTTCTGCTCATCCTCATTATCAAGACCATATGAAAGAGCTGCGGCAGTAGGCTCGTTGATGATACGCTTTACATCAAGTCCTGCTATCTTACCTGCATCCTTTGTTGCCTGTCTCTGAGCATCTGTGAAGTATGCAGGAACTGTGATAACAGCCTCTGTAACCTTCTCACCTATATAAGCCTCAGCGTCCTGCTTAAGCTTCATAAGAACCATAGCAGATATCTCCTGTGGAGAGTACTTCTTTCCATCTATATCTACCTTGTAATCTGAACCCATATGTCTCTTGATAGATGAAATAGTCTTGTCAGCATTTGTAACTGCCTGACGCTTTGCAGCATCACCGACTACTCTCTCTCCGGACTTTGTAAATGCTACTACTGAAGGAGTAGTTCTCATACCCTCAGCGTTAGTGATAACAACCGGCTTACCACCTTCCATAACAGCCACACATGAGTTTGTTGTTCCTAAATCGATACCTATAATCTTTCCCATTTTAAAGACCTCCATTTTATTATAAAAATTATTAGTTACTATATAAATAGCTGTTAATTAGCTACCTTTACCATACTGTGTCTAAGCACCTGATCCTTATACATATAACCCTTCTGCATCTCCTCTGCCACCACATTCTCGCCGAAGCTTTCATCTTCAACGTGAATCACCGCATTATGGAAATCAGGGTTAAAAGGTGTGCCCTCTGCATTCATCGGAAGAACTCCTATACTTTCTAATGCAGACATAAGCTGCTTATATATCATGTCTACACCCTGCTCAAAGCCTCTGGTCTTATCTTCCTTCGGAACTGCATCCAATGCTCTCTCAAAGTTATCGACAACCGGCAAAAGCTTTTCTAATACTTCCTTTGCTCCTATGTCGTACATCTTCTTTGATTCCTTTTCATTTCTCTGTCTTGCATTTTCGAACTCAGCTAAAAGTCTCTTGTACTTATCCTCATTCTCCTTCGCAAGCTCCTTAGTTTTCTCAAGCTCAACCATCACAGCCTTGCTGCCTCTTCTGCTTCCCTTAGGAACCGGCTTTGGTCTCGCAGCTTCAGCATTCTCATCTGTAACAGTTTCAGTCTCTTCAACCTTTACATCTGTTCCCTCCGGAACAGTCTCTTCTGCAACTGCTGAAACCACTGATTCTTCACCATCGAGATTCTTTATATCCTTGCTTTCAGTCTGCTCGCTGTTAGTTACCGCCATCCTCTTTCACCTCTTTGCCTTTCTTAAATATATCATCCAACTCTATAGTAAGATTTTTTAAGGTACTGACTACCTTTTTGTAATCCATTCTCTTTGGTCCGATTATACCAATCGTTCCCGTAGCACCCTCCGGCATCTTATATGTTGCCGTAACCAGAGAACAATCCTCCATATTCTGAACTGAAGTTTCACCACCTATATATACCTGAATTCCATGCTCATTATCTCCATCCTCCATGGTTTTGCCCATTGTCTCTTCAAGCATGTGTGAAAGCTCATTCTTATCCTCAAACTTTTCTAAAAGCTCACTGGTTCTGGTTATATCACCAAGCTCGGGATATTTTAGAATATTGGTCGCTCCACTTGTATATATCTCTAATTCCTTTGCCTCATGTATAGCTTCAATGATACCCTGGAAAATATTCTCAAGTATAGGAGCATAATCTCCTGACTGAGCCTTCATAGCCTGTATCATCTCAAGATTGATATCCTCTAATGATGCTCCCTGCAGGAAGGTGTTAAGCAATATATTAAGCTTAAGCACATCTTCATTTTCAAGCATATCATCGACATGAATCATCTGGTTCTTAATTATATTTCCTTCTACCACTATTACCGCAAGCAAATTTGATATATCAACCTGTGAAAGCTGTATAAACTTTACTGTCTTTCGGTAATTCGGTGCAGTTACCATAGTTGCATAATTCGTGTTATATGCCAGCACCTTTGCTACCTGCTTAAGCAAAAGCTCCATCCTGTCTACTCTCTCAAGAAGTGAGCTCTTGGTCTCTTCAACCTCCTCCTTCTCTTCCATAAGAGTATCTACATAGAAACGGTATCCCTTATCAGTAGGAACTCTTCCTGCTGAAGTACGAGGCTGGGTAATATATCCGAGATCCTCGAGGTCTGCCATCTCATTTCTAATCGTTGCAGGACTGACATTCAAATCCACATCTGTGTATTTTGAAACAGTTCTTGAGCCAACCGGTTCGCCGGTTTCCAGGTAGTTTGCTATAATGGCTTTCAGAATTTTTTTCTTACGCTCATCAAGCTCCATTCAATCAACCTCTCTGTAAAACAAATCTAAATTGATTACTTATTTTTTCTTATTAGCACTCATATTGGCTGAGTGCTAATTTATATTGTTAATCTATCACTATGCCTCTAATTTGTCAACGTTTTTTATAAAATAATTTTTATTTCATAGAATTTTAACAATATTCCCTGAGGTCTTTCTATAAGCATAAAAATAAGAAGTCACAAATTAGTCTTTATATCTTATAAGACTGCTTATGAGACTTCTTATTTTATAACATTATTCCACTATAATCTTATATCACAAATTACTCAACGCTGTAGTTTGGTGCTTCCTTTGTAATCTGGATGTCATGCGGATGACTCTCCTTAAGAGATGCTGCTGATATCTCAACGAACTCAGCCTTCTCATGAAGCTCCTCTATAGTTCTTGCTCCACAATAACCCATACCTGAACGAAGACCACCGATAAGCTGGAATACAGTATCCTCTACAGTTCCCTTGTAAGCAACTCTTCCCTCAACGCCTTCCGGAACAAGCTTCTTGGCATTGAGCTGGAAATATCTGTCCTTACTTCCACATTCCATAGCGGCTATAGAACCCATACCTCTGTATACCTTGTACTTTCTTCCCTGATAAAGCTCGAAATCTCCAGGGCTCTCATCAGTACCTGCAAATAAGCTACCCATCATACATACGTTAGCACCTGCTGCAAGGGCCTTAGTAATATCTCCCGAATACTTGATACCGCCATCAGCGATTACAGGGATTCCTGCCACTGATGCTGCCTCATATGCTTCCATAATAGCTGTAATCTGAGGAACACCTATACCGGCTACTACTCTTGTAGTACATATTGAACCCGGACCGATACCAATCTTAACTGCGTCAACGCCCATATCTATCATAGCCTGTGCACCCTTCTTGGTTGCAACATTTCCTGCTATTACATCAAGATCAGGATACTTCTCCTTAATCATCTTGAAGGTCTTCAATACATTCTCAGAATGTCCATGCGCTGTATCAATAACGATTGCATCAACCTTAGCTGCTACAAGCTCATCTACTCTGTCACAGATATCAGGAGTAACACCAACTGCTGCTGCACAGCGAAGTCTTCCCTGAGAATCCTTTGCAGCATTTGGATATTTTATCTGCTTCTCTATATCCTTGATAGTGATAAGACCCTTAAGCATACCATTACCATCTACTATAGGAAGCTTCTCCTTACGGGCAGCACCAAGGATAGCCTTTGCCTCCTCAAGTGTTATGCCTTCCTTTGCAGTGATAAGGTTCTCTGAAGTCATAGACTCCTTTATCTTCTTAGTATAATCTGTCTCGAACTTAAGGTCTCTGTTTGTAATGATACCCACAAGCTTGCCATCCTCAGTAATAGGCACACCTGATATTCTAAACTTAGCCATAAGCTTATCAGCATCATCCAATGTATGGTCAGGAGAAAGCGAAAATGGATCAGATATAACACCGTTTTCAGATCTCTTTACCTTATCAACCTCTTCAGCCTGCGCCTGAATAGACATATTCTTATGAATAACTCCGATACCACCCTGTCTGGCCATAGCAATCGCCATACGGTGCTCCGTAACCGTATCCATACCCGCACTCATAAGAGGTATGTTAAGTGTAATCTTCTTAGTAAGCTGTGTCGTAAGTATTACATCATTTGGGATAACGCTTGAGAACTGAGGTACAAGAAGCACGTCATCAAAAGTAATACCTTTTCCAATAATCTTTCCCATTTCGGTATACATCCTTTCGTATTTAATATTATATATAATAATAGGCTTTATTTATCCTCATAAACGCATATATATAAGCCTATGTATTCCTGCCCTGTGTACTGCAAAGGAACCTTGATTCCTTCGATGTCGGTAGTAAGCTTCAGATCTCTTCCGTGCACTGCAAGGGGAGGTGTTATATCTATAATCTTTCCTAATGTCGAGAATATAGTAGCAGTATTTCCCATTATCATGTTACTAAGCTCATTCAGAGCAGATGATGACATCTCATCCAGTTCATTTACCGGCATGCCAAACATCATCTTTGAAGCAACATTCTTGGCATTCTCTTCATTCATAGCTATGATAACCTGTCCCTTAAGTTCACCAACTACACCTACCTGAATAGCATACGTCTGATCCTTAAAATAAAAATCTGTCTTTTCCGGCTTACCAACAGCAAGCTTTAATCCTGTAACACTCTCAATAATCGTGAGACTGGATTGTAAGAAGGGATTGATATATTTTACATCCATTGCTGGTATCATTCAACTTTGTTCCTTTCTGTATTCTAACGTACATTTTTGTAATTATACAACAAACCTTGACAGTATTCAAACACATATTAAAAATATTTTAAATTTTTAGATGTATTTTCCCGTATTTTATCTATTTTTCAAAATAATTAAACACAGCAGTACTGCTCAATATATGATGAGAACCTGTCACCTGTACTACCTCTACCTCATCACCTACATCCAGAAGTACATCCTCCAGCAATAGCGTATTTGCATCTACATAGGTGGTATCCTTTGCCTCTCCATCAACATACACGACCGAAAACTGATTGAAGTTCTCACCCGTCACCACAACATGGTCATTTACATTCTTAACTTCGCTTATAGATATAGGCAGTAGCCCCATCTGTATCGTATTTTCCGGCACAACTCGTCTTCCGTTATACATAAACCTTGAACCAAACAGCATGTCATAGGCTATAAGATTTAGCTTCTCCTTGCGCTCCTCATCATCCTTGTAATATAGATTTGCCTTTTGAGCATAGCTCATAGGTATACGCAGGTTTCTAAGAATTCTCGGGGTTAACTCATTTGTGTCTATATCCTCATCCGGAAGCTTCAAATCCACATTATTTACTATAATATATTCCGTCTGGAAAATATTTCCCTGTGTTAAGCTCTCATCCGTAAGGTCCAGCGAAGGAAGGTGGTCACCATAGAGTACAAGCACATATTCCTCGCCGCTCGCATCAAGCATGCTTATCAAATTACCTATCATTTCATCCATTTCAAACAGCTGGTTCACGTAGTAGTAAAACTGTGGCTCAATGTCCTTGTTCTCATATTCTATCTGAATATGATCCTCACACATACCAACTTCAGTCGGATATCTTCCATGTCCCTGTACACTTATTGTATATACAAGGTCCTTACCCTCTGTGGATTCTATGCACCTCATTATATCATCAGCCAGAGAATAATCCTTAGCCCAGCCGGTCGCAGTTTCCTGTATATCATACATATATTCCAGAGATATGAAATTATCAAAGCCCATCTGCTCATACACTTTATTTCTATCATAAAAGGTTGCTGTATTGTTGTGTATAGCAAAGGCCGTATATCCCTGTTTTTTGAGCACACTTGCTATGCCCTCTACCGGTTCTTTATTTATGGTAGTCTTGTACGGATACTCTCCTGCTCCAAAGGAGCTTGACTTCATGCTGGTTATAACCTCGTACTCCGAATTCGCTGTTCCTGCGCCAAGCGCCGGTACAGTCAGATATCCCGAAGGATACTGCTCCTTCAAAGCCGTAAAATTCGGCACCGGATCCGCACTCATTTTAAGTCCCTTTACTGTCTTCGGGTCAAAAAATGATTCCAACTGAATATATATGATATTTGGCGTGCACATTTCTCCTATACTAGGCATTTTATCAAGCTCGCTCTTTATCCCCAGCATAGTTGCCTTATCATAATTCTCCGGATATTCTATACCATTGTCTATAATACTATTGGTAAAACAATAGGCAAATCCATAATCCTTGTACGCCATACCGAGATTGGCAAAATCATCAGAGATAATGTTGTGACTTACTGCAAATCTGGTAAGATATATAACTCCAATCCATGCCAGTACGCATAGCAGCATGGTTCCCTTCACTCTTCTTGAGCCCTTGAATTTAGGACTTCTTATAAACAGATATACTATCCCGGCTATAACTGCTATCAACAATATCAGTACCAGCACCTGCTGCCACTTTGTAAGATAGACATCAATCATTCCCAGCACATCTTTTGCCATCACAAAATCTATCGCCGCAAATGGCGTCACTCTATATCCCAAGACAACAAAATTCACTGTTCCGCATATTAGCCATATTACAGATATTACAATTATACCAAACAGCCTTTTTCTCAGGAAAAGCGCAAACAAAAGCGTA
>CAMALN010000072.1 GCA_945836565.1 uncultured Lachnospiraceae bacterium | reverse complement strand
CCCATAAGCACACCACCCGTCAAAAGCCGGCCAAGTGCATTGGTAACAACCGGACTTGTCTGATGTGTAATTCTGGCCTTTTCAACCGTTTCAGTAGACTGACAGGCAAAAAATCTAAGCTGTCTATTCGCCGCCATACCTCTAACTATATAATCACTCATTTAATATTCCTCCTAAAATTTGTAACACAAAATTATTTCTTTCCAGTCTCTCTTGCCACTATATACACTCTCTCACTAGCTTCATGCGGAGCATCATGTGTAAATGCATCATAAGCATTCAAAAAGCTAAGTCCTGACTGCTCGATAAGACTTTTTATCTTTTCGACCGTATATCCCTTTTGAAGATGTAGCTCCTCATACTTTCTATACAGCTTATCCTTCTCATCTTCAGCTATAAACAGGCTTAAAGATAATTCATTGATATCTGTTTCTTCATCATAATAATTATCCCATATAAAGCTTATATCCTCTCTGTCCTCTGCAATTGTTGCATCAGCCACAACATCCATATAATAATGTTTGGTATTAAAATCAAAGATAAATACTCCTGATGGATCAAGGTAATTATTGACAAGCTTGAATACCTTGAGTAAATCGTTCTCATCAGTTATGTAATTGATACTGTCACATATACTCACAACTGCCGCAACCGTACCATATAACTCGAATTCACGCATATCCTGACAAAGATATAATATATCTCCTTTATCATCTTCTGCTGCCTTAGCTCTCGCTACATCAAGCATATTCTCCGAATAATCGATACCTATCATATCATAGCCATTTTGGCTGAGTATTCTTGTAATATTCCCTGTGCCACAGCCAAGCTCGGCAACTAATCCCGAATTCACATTATTTTCAGCAAGCAAACCACACAGATAATCAGCCCATTCATCATATGGTATGTTATCCATCAATTCATCATATACATCTGCAAAGCCTGAATATATATCCATTACTTTTCATCCTCATATAATATCCGCTACAAGTATACGACCTACCCAAGCGCTAAAACCTATTACAGGCAACTTGCGTATGGGCAGGTCATTTTATACATTAGTATTCACTATAATTCAAATATTAAATCACCGTATGACGGCATAGGCCACATTTCCTTATCTACTATCATCTCAAGCTCATCAACGGGTCTTCTAAGCTCATTCATAACAGGGATGACATTGTCCAGACAGAATCTCGCTCTCTCCGGTCCCTCCGGCTTATTCTGTATCTCCTGAGTAGATTTCTTTAATACAGAAAGCGCTCTATATACCTCTGTAAGCTTTGAAGAAGCCTTGCTAAGCAGCTTCTCCTGTACGCTTATATCGAAATCACCTGCAGCCCTTACCTGATTGATAGACTCGGCAAGTACTGTGGTGTACTTTATCACTGCAGGTATAATCTGCTTTGTAGCCATATCTATCATAGTTCTGGCCTCTATGTTGATAGCCTTTGCATAGATTTCATACATAATCTCTGCTCTGGACTCAAGCTCAACCTTGCTGAATACCCCAAATTCCTCGAACATCCTTACAGCCTTGTCGGATACAAATGCCGGTATTGCATCCACCATTGTAGGCAGATTCGGAAGACCAAGTCTGACTGCCTCCTCCTGCCACTCCTTAGAGTATCCGTTTCCACTAAATATTATTCTCTTATGCTCAGTTGCATACTCGCGTATGATGTCCATAACTTCCTTGTCGAAGTCCTCTGCCTTCTCAAGTCTGTCACAGGCTTCTTTAAAGGCTTCTGCAGTAATTGTGTTAAGTACAACATTGCAGGTTGAGATAGAATCCTGTGAACCAACCATTCTAAACTCAAATTTATTACCTGTAAATGCAAACGGCGATGTTCTGTTTCTATCAGTGGCATCCTTCCTGAAATCAGGAAGTGTCTTAACTCCTGTCTCAAGGAGCTCACCCTTTATACTGTGAGTAGCTGTCCCATCATTAATAAGCTGGTTAAATATATCCTCTAACTGCTCTCCAAGGAAAACCGAAATGATAACCGGAGGGGCTTCATTTCCACCAAGCCTCTGGTCATTTCCAACATCAGCGGCAGATGCTCGGAGCAAATCAGCATGCTCATCGACAGCCTTAAGTATACATGCAAGCACCAATAAGAAAAGCTTATTCTCATGAGGACGCTTACCCGGGTCAAGAAGATTGATACCATCATCCGAGGTAAGTGACCAATTATTATGCTTTCCTGAGCCATTTACTCCTGCAAAAGGCTTCTCATGAAGCAGGCAACGCATACCATGTCTGCTTGCCACCTTCTTCAATATTCTCATCATAAGCTGGTTATGATCCTGTGCAATATTTACAGGTGCGTAAATAGGTGCAAGCTCGTGCTGAGCAGGTGCAACCTCATTATGCTGTGTCTTAGCTGTGATACCAAGTCTCCAGCACTCTTCATTTACTTCCTTCATATATGCCGATACACGCTGACGAATTGTACCAAAGTAATGGTCATCCATCTCCTGTCCCTTAGGAGGCATAGCTCCAAACAGGGTACGTCCTGTATATATTAAATCTTTTCTCTGTAACCACTTCTGCTTATCTACGAGGAAATACTCCTGCTCAGCACCTACGGAAGGCGTTACCCTCTTAGCAGTAGTATTTCCGAATAATCTAAGGAGTCTCAATGCCTGCTTATTTATAGCCTCCATCGAACGAAGCAATGGTGTCTTCTGGTCAAGAGCCTCTCCTGTATATGAACAAAAAGCTGTAGGTATGCAAAGTATACCTCCGGCAGGATCGTGGCGTACAAATGCCGGTGATGTCGGATCCCATGCTGTATATCCTCTTGCCTCAAAGGTTGCACGAAGTCCACCCGATGGGAATGATGATGCATCCGGCTCTCCCTTAATAAGCTCCTTGCCGGAGAAGGACATAAGCACTCTTCCATCCTCCATAGGTGCACTTATAAATGCATCGTGCTTTTCCGCTGTTACACCCGTCAAAGGCTGGAACCAATGACTGTAATGTGTAGCTCCCTTTTCAATAGCCCATTCCTTCATCTCATGGGCAACTACATCCGCTATCTCAAGAGATAATTCCTTACCCTCTTTAATAGTTTCCTTAAGCTCCTGATAAACCTTTTTCGGAAGACGCTCGTGCATAACCGCATCATTGAAAACGTCACATCCAAATAATTCCTTTACGTCAATATATTCCTCAGACATTATCATAATCCTTTCCGTATAACATTTGCGTATATAATAACATAAATATATGGTATTATGCTATTTATTTTTGAAGTTATTTGATTATTTGTATCATTTATACTATTATCATAGAATAACTTAAAAAGGTGGTGTTTATATGTCAAATGATATGAAGCTAATAGATTTGCACGTACATTCAAATGCATCTGATGGTTCTCTTTCCCCCTCTCAGGTAGCTGATGAGGCTATAAGGCAGGGACTTTGCGCTATCGCTCTTACTGACCATGATACCATAGACGGAATCCCTGAGATATTAAATTATACAGAAGATAAACCTCTTACAGTAGTGCCCGGTATCGAGCTTTCCTGCTATTATAACAAACGAGAAATCCACCTTCTGGGATTCTATATGGATTACGAGAATCCCAGGCTCCACAAGGAGCTGGATAAGCTTAAGCAGGCCAGGGAGAACAGAAACCTCAAAATGATAGAGCTTATGCAGGCCGACGGACTACCGATTACGTTAGAAAAGCTTTTACACGGCAATCCTGACAGCGTTATCACAAGAGCACACTTCGCTCGTGTTCTCGTCGAGGAAGGTATCTGCAAGGACAAAAACACGGCATTTAAATCCTACATCGGAATAGGCTGCAAATACTATCTGCCGAAACCGGAGGTTAGCTGTGAACATGCCATGAGCATACTAACAAGCTACAGCAAGGCAGCCTTCCTTGCACACCCTCTTATCTATCATTTTGGATACACACAGATAGAGGATCTTACCGACTATCTTATGTCCTTAGGACTTAAGGGCATCGAAGCATATCACTCATCAAACAATTCATACGAGAGTGACAAGCTAAGAAGTCTGGCACTTAAAAAGGGACTTGCAATCTCCGGCGGTTCTGACTTTCATGGTGCAGTTAAGCCGGATATTACAATGGGAAAAGGCCGAGGCGGTATGCGTATACCATTAAGACTTCTTGATAATATACAAGAGCTATAGCGTCATAATTCATTCAGGAAATTTAGTCATATATATTTATTTCAAAAAACTGCAGCTTATGAGTATTTACTCACAAACTGCAGTTTCTCTATCTTTATGCTCTATTCCACCTTATACATCTTGTTTAGCTGCTCAAAGCAGGTATGTATATGCTCCCTCTCCTCATTGCTTACCTCTCTGCCTGAGAAATATATATCAAACTCTGTATCTACACATTCCCTTTCCTCTTCTAAAGGCTTGCCACCAAGAAGCCTTAATACCTGTCGCACAGTTCCGTGGTTTCCATCTACAAAATGAAGCTCTTCTCCAAACGCCTTTCTAAATGCCGACTTAAAGAAATTAAAATGCGTACAGCCAAGTACAACAGTAGAATATTCCTTCATATCATATTCCGAAAAAGAATCACGAAGATAATCTATAACCTCTTCACCGTCATAGCTTCCTGCTTCTGCGAATCTGACAAGTCCCGGCAAAGCAATCATATCCGCCTGATGCATTATATCCACACTGTCCACAAGGTGATGAAGCTTGTCACCGCGTATAGTCACCTCTGTAGCTGCTATCATAATTCTCTTGCCAAGCTTCCCATACAATCTTATAGCTTCCTTAAGCGCAGGCTCCATACCAACTATTGGTATCGGATAGCTTCTTCTAATCTCCATGGGAAGTGAGCTTGTTGCTGTATTACATGCAATTATTACAGCTTCAACTCCCTTCTCCAACAGATAATCTATAGCTTGTATCGTATATTCCTTTACCTGTTCTTTAGTTTTCTCTCCATACGGAACATTATCCTCATCCGCATAATATACATATTGCATATCAGGCGCCATCTTCTTGGCACAATGGAGAACTGACAAGCCTCCCAGGCCGGAATCGAATATGCCTATCTTCATATAGTAAACCCCTCTCGATACACCTTTTGTTTTCAACTAAAGAGTATTATAGCATTTATAATCACATAATTAAACAACCAATATCTCTAATTATCGTCAGCGACAATATTATTTACCCATATACCCTTCCTAACCAGTAACGCACCGATAATAACCTTTACTATGTCAACACACTGTACACAGAAATACATATATACAACATTCATTGAGGTTTTCCTGCTCAGCAGATAAGCTACGGTATATACCAGGGTCCACATATATACACTGTCAAACAGGAAGGTTATAAAGGTCTTTCCACCTGACCTAAGCGTGAAATATATGGCATGGGTAAGTCCCCATACAGGTATGAATAATGCCGATACCCTCATAAATGAGGTAGCAAGCTCCTTTACACCTTCTGTAGTATTATAGAATTCCGGGAACATCGGTGATACAAGGTAAATCATAATTCCAAGCCCTACACACACCAATCCGGAGAATACTATAAGCTTTCTATCCGTATCCTTTGCCTCCTCAAACTCACCTGCTCCAAGCTGCTGCCCTACGACAATTGCTATCGCATCACCGAGAGCAATAAATGCAACATTAAACAGATTGGTTATGGTAGTAGATATATTCATAGCAGCTATTGCATCCAGGCCTCTTAGAGAATAGCACTGATTTATCATAGCCATTCCGCCTGACCACAAGGTTTCATTTACAAGCAAAGGTGCTCCTTTCAACGCAATCTTGGCTGTAAGCCCAAGTGGTATGGACCACGACCTGTATACACCCTTGATGAATGGCATCCTTTCCTTGTGAGTATGTGTCCATGCAACCACTATTATAAACTGAATATATCTTGATACTACTGTAGCAATCGCCGCACCCTCAACGCCCATTACCGGCATGCCAAGCTTGCCAAATATCAATACATAGTTAAGTATGAGATTTACTCCTATTGCAACCATACCGGCCTTCATGGACACAACAGTCTCCCCACACTCTCTAAGTGTTCCGCTATATGCCTGCTCCAGTGCAAAGGGAATCAAGCCTATGAGCATAATCCTCATATAATCCTTGCCATAATATAAGGCCGCATCCAAGGATAATCCATTTTCCTCACCACGCAAAAACTGCATAATCATATCGCCGCCCATATTTAGGAAAAGCAGAATACCTATAACAGATATGATTATACATATATACAGCTTGAATCTAAAGCTATGCTGTATACCCTTATGATCACTTTTTCCGTAAAACTGTGCCGTATATATACCTGCCCCTGCCACAGCTCCAAATATAGCCAGGTTAAATATGAATAAAAGCTGATTTACAATCGCTATACCTGACATTTCCTCTGTTCCGACCTGTCCTACCATGATATTATCAAGCAGACCTACAAAATTAGTCAGCCCATTTTGTATCATAATAGGAACAGCTATAGTCAGAGTCTTTTTATAAAAATTTATATTTCCAAAATATTTATTCATCTGTTCCTCCATATCAAAAAAGCTGCAGTTAATAAAACCGCAACTTTTACTCTTCAAAGTATCATTCCTGTCGAGAATTCCACCTAAAGGTTAAGACTGTACTCGGTTCATATAACGTTCCCATTCACATACGATGTCTTCACCGGTTATAAATATACGATAGGAATCCCCCATAGCCTGTTCGTCTTCATCTACAAACTCAATTCCGAGAACATAGCATTTATTTCCAAAATCGTCCGTTGATTCGCTTATATCATACAGATAAGCTCCCTGACACAGCTTCGGCAAAGCCTTTAGCTCATTGTCATCGAGCTTCGTATCGAGTACCTCTCGTATAAGTACATCATTTGCATCATAATATTTGTAACCATCTTTTATTCCTGCAGTTATCTTACCACCCTTTATAGTTACGTTGGTGGTTCCCGCATAACTCTCAGTATAATTCGTGTTCTGTGAATTATCTCTCTTTACGATAAGTGCCTCTAAAACAAGCACAATACCCGCATCGTCTACCTTGATATCCGCCAGCACACAATCATCATATCTGAACTTATCAATTTCATTAACTGACTTATATTTCATACTTAACCACCTCTTATGTCATCTTCAAACTTTAACTATTCTACATCATAAGCAAATGTTTTTCCAGTTGTTCTTTTTGCATATTTCTTTACTTTTCTTTTCTCGATTGAATCTTCTCATATATAGCCTTAAATATATATTCCGCACCTATTCTTGCTGATTCGCCGTGATTATATATATATTCATCCACAAAGCTTGATATCTTATCCTTATACTTATCAGAATTCTCTATAAGCTCATGTACTATATCTCTTATCTCACCCAGCTTATCCGAATCAAGTGATGCACCTATTGCTTCTCTTACCAGGATATTAATCGGCGTTACATCAATATTCGTATACTCCGGATTCATAAT
>CAMALN010000071.1 GCA_945836565.1 uncultured Lachnospiraceae bacterium | reverse complement strand
CAAAATATAGGTTGGGAAAGTGCATATAAGCATAACGGAGAGATGTCCGGTACTTCAGGTAAGTCTTACAGGATGGAAGCGATTCAGATGAATGTAACCGGTAATCCGAATCTGGGCATACAGTATGTGACACATTGTCAGGATTATGGTTGGTTGACCTGGTCTTGTAATGATGAGATAAACGGCACTAATGGTGAGTCGAAACGTCTGGAAGCAATAGAGATTAAGCTGACTGGCAAAGACAAGGACAAATATGATGTATACTATAGGGTACATGCTCAGAATTATGGTTGGCTGGCATGGGCAAAAAATGGTGAACCATCCGGTACAGCCGGATATAGCTATAGATTGGAAGGTATACAGGTACAGGTAGTGAAGAAGGGTGAGGCTATAAATCAGTATGTGGGTAATATAGCTTCACAAAAGTCCCAAGCCTACTATTCAAAAAACGGAACGACTCCTTCTGTAGCAGGTGATGATAAGGTTCATGTTTCGTATCAGACACATATTCAAAGTATAGGCTGGCAGGCGTGGAAGCATGACGGGGATGCAGCAGGAACCTCCGGACAGTCAAAAAGACTTGAAGGTATAAATATAAAGCTTAGTAATAAGGATTATACCGGAGGAATATGTTATACCACGCATGTCCAAAAAATAGGCTGGCAGGGTAATCAATATGATGAATCAACATGGAAGCGTGACGGCGAAATGTCCGGTACATCCGGGAAATCCTATAGATTGGAAGCTATAAGGATTGACCTAACCGGTGAAATGAAGCAGCATTATGATGTGTATTATCGTGTACATGCACAGAATTTCGGTTGGATGGGCTGGGCGAAGAACGGTGAAGCAGCCGGAACAGCAGGTTATTCATACAGGCTGGAGGCTATAGAGATTATGCTTGTGAAAAAAGGAGATACACCTCCTGTAAGTACTCAGGCACCATTTAAACAGAGATAAAGGAAAGAGGAAAAATGACATATACTGAATTTTTTGTATTACTTGGAGGAGTTGGACTATTTTTATATGGTATGACCATTATGTCATCCGGACTCAGAAGTGCATGCGGTGACAGACTGCAGGGCATACTTGAGGGTGCGACGAAGAACAGCATCAGAGCGATACTTGTAGGTATTGCTATAACAGTATTGGTGCAGAGCTCATCCGCAACTGATGTTATGGTTATCGGATTTGTTAACTCGGGACTTATGACATTGTCACAGGCAATAGGTGTAATTATGGGAGCAAATATAGGAACCACTGTTACTGCTCAGATTACTGCCTTTAACATAAGTGCATATGCACCTCTGATGGTATTTGTGGGTGTTGTTATGTGTGTTTTTGTCAAGAAACAGATGGTTAAGTATATAGGCTCTATAATAATGGGCTTTGGTATGCTCTTCCAGGGTATTGCCCTTATGAAGAGTGCGATTATACCGTTGTCGGAGACACAGACATTCAAGGATATAATAAGCAGTGTGTCAAATCCTTTGTTACTTGTTCTGTTTGGTGTAGCGTTTACGGCTCTTCTTCAGAGCTCGTCTTCTGCAACGGTTATCTTCCAGGCGTTTGCAGTGCAGGGATTACTTACATATAAGAGCTGTGTATTTCTGGTAATTGGTTCTGCTATTGGTTCGGTTACACCAAATCTTCTTGCATCCATTACTACAAATCGAAACGGAAAGAGAACAGCAGTGCTCAATCTTCTCTTCAATCTTATAAGAGCTATGCTTGTATTTACATTGGTAAATATATTTCCGGAGATTCTGGAGTGCATACAGAAGCTGTCTCCGGGTAATGTAGCACGACAGGTTGCGAATACACATACAATATTTGCGATATTTGCAGTTTTGGTAATTGCGCCATTCTCTAAATTTATTGTTAAGCTCTCAGAAAAAATGATCCCTATTAGGGATGATGAAAAGCGTAGTCAGGAAAAGCAGCTTCTCTATCTGGCAAATATCTCAAAGATACCGCCTTCACTTGCTATTAGTCAGGCAAAGAAAGAGGTTGTCAGAATGGGTAATCTTGCGCTTGAGAATTTCAAGACAGCACTTAAGGCTTTGTTCACTATGGATGACAGCTTGTCAGAGCAGGTATTTGAGATGGAGGATATCGTAAATCACCTCGATTCTGCTATTATATCTAAGCTCGTTGATTTGCGTGCGTCTGACCTGCCGGAGAGAGATACAGGAATACTGTACTACATAATCCTTGCAACTGATGATATAGAGAGAATCTCGGATTTTGCAAGAGATATCGCACAGCATCAGGTTTCCATGAGCAAGAAAAAGCTGGAATTCTCCGATGGCGCCATTAAGGAGCTTGAGGTTATGGCGGATAAGGTTATCGAGTCTGTTGAGCTTTGCCTTAGGATGTTTGAGACAGAGGATTTCTTCAAGGCGAATAAGGCCATTCGTTTGGAGAATGAAATCGATGAGATGCAGCTTGAGATTATGGAGGCACATGTTGACAGATTGATGAAGGATGAGTGCAATCCTGTGAAGTCAGTCATATTCTCGGATATTGTAACAGTGCTTGAGAGAACCTCGGACCATGCATTGAAGATAGGACTTGCATTAAAGAAGCCTAGGGAGAATACAGCTAAGTAGCCATATATATTTTATATGATATGTTAAAACTGTCAGATATTGGATATAATCCGATTTCCGGCAGTTTTTTATATGAATTATTGAATCAAAGGCATAATTTTATGAAAAATATTATTGATGTTAAAATATTCGGGTTGACAACAAAAAACAAATGGAGTATAAATAACATATGAATAAATGTTCATATGTGTAGGTATAATATAACAATTGACTTATCGTGTTCACGTATTCATAAAATCATTGAATCGGAGTAGTAATAAATATCTGAATCAATGAATCTAAGTAGCGATGAGTTAAATAATCGAAGAAAGGAAGCGGAGTATGATAAAGGATGACAGACACGAGGCGTGTTGTGATGAGACCTGTGTACACGATGCGGTGGTTGAAGCAGTACTAAGAGATATGCCGGATATAGAGGATTTAGATGATCTTGCAGATTTGTTCAAGGTATTCGGAGATACAACACGAATCAGGATATTGTATGCACTGTTTAAGACGGAGCTTTGTGTGTGCGACATCGCACAGATACTGGGCATGACACAATCGGCTATCTCGCATCAGCTAAAGAGCTTGAAGCAGGCGAGACTTGTGAAGAACAGGAGAGAGGGAAAGCAGATTATATACAGCTTAGAGGACGATCATGTATCCCTCATTTTGGATCAGGTGCTTAGTCACATGAAGGAAAAATAAATTTGAAAATAATATTGAAGAAAAAAAGGAGACAGGAATATGAAGAAGAGATATCAGCTTGAGGATTTGGATTGTGCAAACTGCGCGGCTAAGATGGAGGAAGCTATCAAGAAGATTGAGGGCGTGAATGATGCGGTGGTAAGCTTTATGGCACAGACGCTCACTATAGATGCGGATGAAGAAAGGCTTGATAAGATAATGAAGCAGGTTAAGAAGTGCATAGCAAAGGTAGATTCTGACTGTACCCTGATAATGTAGAATTTATGGACGAATTAGAGAAACACGCATTATATGGTTGTTATATATTGATAACGCATGAATTAGGTAGATGATATGACGAAAAAACAGAAAAAAAATCTATACAGAATAATAATAAGCCTTGTATTACTGCTTGTCTTAAAATTTGCAGCAGATCCACTTATTGGAAAACTGGATGTAAATGCTGAGATAAGAAAACTAATCGAAATAGCGGTATATCTTATCCCTTATCTTATCGTTGGTGGTAATGTTGTAGCAAAGGCAGGAAGGAATATGCTTCATGGGCATATTTTTGATGAGAATTTTCTTATGACGGTTGCGACCATAGGAGCATTTGCGTTAGGCGATTACACTGAGGCTGCAGCAGTAATGATATTCTATCAGGTGGGAACCCTGTTCGAGAGCATAGCTGTCGCGAGGTCGAGAAAATCCATAGCTTCTCTTGCGGCGCTAAGACCTGATTATGTGAATGTTGAAAGAGATGGAGAGCTTGTTAAGCTTTCCCCGGAAGGAGTGGGGATAGGAGACACCATAATTGTTCTTGCAGGAGAGAAGGTGCCGCTTGACGGCGAGGTTATAGACGGCGAAAGCTACGTGGATACTTCGGCATTGACAGGAGAATCGGTTCCTCGAAGAGTGAGTGTCGGTTCTGAGATTATGAGCGGATATATCAATCAACAGGGTAAGCTTGTAGTCAGGGTTAGCAAGGAATTCGGTGAGTCAACGGTATGTAAGATACTTGATATGGTGCAGAATGCGTCATCAAGAAAGTCACGTTCTGAGAATTTTATTACAAGATTTGCGAGAATATATACACCTGCAGTAGTAGGTGCCGCGGTATTGGTAGCGGTGCTTCCGCCAGTTATAACAGGTCAGGCATTTTCTAAGTGGATAGAGAGAGCACTCTTGTTTCTCGTAGTTTCATGTCCTTGTGCCCTTGTTATATCTATTCCGCTTGGTTTCTTCGGCGGAATCGGAGCCGCCTCAAAGTGCGGAATATTGATAAAGGGAAGCAATTATCTGGAGGCACTGGCAAATGCGGGCACGATAGTATTTGATAAGACGGGTACGCTTACTAAAGGTGTGTTCCGTGTGCAGGAGATAGTAGGTGCTGTATGCAGTGATGCAACCGGTGAGCGGGTTGACACGGATGATGCTGACGAAAGAGATAGAATAATAGAGATAGCGGCCTACGCTGAAGCTTATTCGAATCATCCTATCGGACGTTCTATAGAGTTGTATTACGAACAGCAGGGACATAGTGTGGACAAGTCACTTATCAGGGATACTAAGGAGGTATCGGGTAAGGGAATCGTTCTTACTAAGGATAGTGGTACATTTTATGTGGGGAATGCCAAACTTTTACAAGAGGCGGGCATTGTAGAGGAAGAAAAAGAGGAACCGATTTTATCGGCTGCTATGCAATGTAAGGACGGCACAGTCGTATATGTCGCCGACAGCGAGCGCTTACTTGGCTATATTGTAATTTCGGATGAGATAAAAGATAATACTGCTGAGGCCATAGAACAGCTTAGTGTACAGGGCATAGCGGAGTCGGTTATGCTTACGGGTGACAGAAGGGCTACGGCAGAGGCGGTTGCAGAAAAGCTTGGCATATCAAAGACCTACAGTGAGCTTTTGCCGCAGGATAAGCTTTCTATACTTGAAGAGATAATAGCTGAAGGTACTACACCGACAGTATTTGTAGGAGACGGAATAAACGATGCCCCGGCACTAACCCGAGCAGACGTCGGTATAGCTATGGGCGGTTTAGGTCAGGATGCCGCAATTGAGGCAGCAGACATCGTTATTATGGACGATAATCCGGGCAAGATTGTTATCGCACGCAAAATAGGTATAAAGACTCTTGCAATTGTAAAGCAAAACATCGTATTTGCACTTGCAGTCAAATTGCTGATAATGGTGCTTGGAGTAATAGGTATAGCAAATATGTGGATGGCTGTGTTCGGAGATGTAGGTGTATCTGTTATAGCTATATTGAATTCAATGAGGCTGTTGAATCATAAGAAATATTGAAATAATATAAAATTATCGGATAAGCATCATGAAGTGGGAACTGTTTTCTCGACTGCATGGTGCTTGTTTGTCATTTATTCATAATTAGCGTTATATTCATTATATTGATGATTTTTCTGCTATATGCTACAATAGAATTTGAATTGGCAAAGATTAGGATGGTGTAATATGATAGATATATTAATGGCGACATATAATGGAGATGCACATATACGTCAGCAGTTGGATTCTATATTTGCCCAGAGCTTTACGGATTGGCGGCTTATTATAAGAGATGACGGCTCTACGGATGGTACGCTGGATATAATAAATGAATATATGGCCTTCTATCCGGACAAGATAAAGCTTATAAGGGACTATATGCCAACCGGCTCTGCCAAGGGAAACTTTCTCGAGCTTATCAGGGCTTCAGAGGGAGAATATATGGCGTTTGCAGATCAGGATGATGTGTGGCATAGGGATAAGCTTGCGAAATCATATGAGGCTATGAAGGAGCTTGAGCTACAATATGGAGCAGGTGTGCCTCTTATGGTACATACGGATTTGAATGTAGTTGATGAGAGACTTGGTCAGCTTGCACCTTCATTTACCAGACTTATGAAGCTTCCCGTAAAGAAGCACTTACGTGATATAATCATACAAAACAGTGTGGTAGGCTGTACTATGATTATAAACAGGACTCTTGCTGATATGTGCGGTGAGCTTAGAGATGTATCGCGTATATTGATGCATGACCATGCTATTGCAATCATGGCATATGCATACGGGCATGCGGCATATATAGATGCTCCGCTTGTGGATTACAGACAACATGGGGATAATCAGGTAGGAGCAAAGGAAGGACTTGCACTATTCTCGTTTGTCAGAAGATTTAAAGCCGGAAAGAAGCATTTTCGGGATGATATGGATGCGTCTTATGAACAGGTGGCGTATATTCTTGAGTGCTATGGCAGAGATTTTGTGAAGCCTGAGTATGATGCGATGCTTGCGGGATATGCCCGGCTTGGACAGGCTGGCACAAAAGGGAAAAGAGAATTCTACAAGAAATATAAGATATATAAGCATGGCTTTTTGAAAAAGCTTGTGCAGATACTATGGTCATAGACCTTAAGTGAGGATAGAGAGATTGAAGATAAGCGGCAGTATAGTTACCTATAATTCAGAGCATGATATCGTAAAATGCATCAGGTCAATATTGGAATATACACAGGATATGGATTTTGACCTTTATATATCGGACAATGCATCTACTGATGGCACGATTCGGGTTATCGAGGAGAATTTTCCCCAAGAGAAGTATCCTAACATAAGGGTTATCGTAAATGACCATAATGGTGGCTTTGGATACGCTCACAATAAAGTGCTTGAGCAGATAGATTCGGACTATCATGTTTGCATCAACCCGGATATAGAGTTTGGTGTAGATGTAATTACACCGCTGTGTGATTATCTGGAGCAGCATACAGATGTGGCAATGATTACACCTAAGGTTAAGAATAAGGACGGTAGCGAGCAGCATCTGCCTAAGCAAAATCCACGTATATCATATGTTATACTTAGCAAATTTCCGGGGCTAAAGTTTTACAGACGAAGATACACCAGAGAGGATGAACATCTTGATAAGCCGACCAGCATAAATCTGTGCACAGGCTGCTTCTTTGTTGCGAGAACATCGGTGCTTAGGGAAATGAATGGATTTTCGTCAGAATATTTTATGTATTTTGAGGATTCAGACCTTACCAGAAGAGTGAGAAATGCAGGCTATGATGTAATATTTTATCCTGATACATGGGTGTACCATGATTGGCACCGAGACAATATGGGAAGTTTGAAGGGAATAAAGAGATTCTTAAAATCCATGTGCAGGTATTTTAAGACATGGGGATTGAGATAGATATTGTATTTCAGGAAGGAGAAAGGGATGGATAATAATTACCAAAATGGACATCAGGGACAAAACGGATATCCACAGCAGAACATGTATCAGCAGCCACAGCAGAACATGTATCAGCAGCCACAGCAGAACATGTATCAGCAGCCACAGC
>CAMALN010000070.1 GCA_945836565.1 uncultured Lachnospiraceae bacterium | reverse complement strand
TTATAATTATATAAGAAATAGCTGTATTATTCAATAAATATTTGGTGTTAAAAGAGACATCAGCAACATTAAAAAAATGATGAAATAACAGACATTGCTTTTTGCCGGAAAATTATGTATAATTACAGACAAGTTATCTGCATTGGAACGTGATGACATATCAGTGCAGATTAATTCAGCTATATAAATCAAGGAGGACATATATGTTTGGAGTATATTTTGGAAGATATCTTCAGGATGTTGGGGTAATTACGAAGGAACAGTATGAGGATATAATTGAAAAGTCAAGAACTGCCAGAGTAAAGATGGGACTTTTAGCTGTAAATGAGGGTATGATGACTCCGGCACAGGCTGAGGAGGTTAATCAGATTCAGGCTATGAAGGATGCCCGCTTTGGAGATATTGCGGTAGAAAAGGGATATCTCACAGATGAGCAGGTAGGACAGCTTCTTAAGAAGCAGGGAGACTCGTATCTTTTGTTTGTTCAGGAGATTGTTGAAAGAGATATTCTTGACCTTGAACAGATTCAGAAGCATCTCAACAGATACAAGAAATCAGAGAGATTTACGGCACTGGATTTGGATGCATTAAAGAGTGCCGATATAGATAAAATTATTCCGTTATTTACCAAGGAGTGTAACGCACCTGCAGTACTTAAGGATTATGTAGCTCTCATGGCACGTAATATTATAAGATTCGTTGACAACAAGGTTCGCTTTGAGAGGATGGAGGCTGTAAATACCTATACGGGTAAATGCATAGCCAGTCAGGGCTTCTCGGGAGATTATGAGATATTTATAGGTCTGGCAGGTCCGGGTAATAAGATTATAGGCGAAAAGTTTGGTGCTGAGGAATTTGATGAAATTGATGAGGATTGTCTTGATGCAGTTTGTGAGTTTATCAATGTCAGCAATGGATTGTATGCTTCAAAGCTTTCAGAGGAAGAGGTTAAGCTCAATATGATGCCGCCAAATATGTATGTTGATGTTACTACAATAAGCTCAGACGGACTTATGTTTGTAGTACCTTGCTTCTTTAAGGATGAGAAGGTTGACATAATCATATGTATGGAATCAAGATGGAGTATAAGCTAAGAAAGTAATTAGGAGGTTAGATAAATGTCAAATATTTTGATTGTTGATGATTCAAGAACATCTAGAAGAATATTAAGAGGAATAATTGAAGAAGCCGGACACACTGTTGTAGATGAAGCAGTGAACGGCTTAGATGGCTATGAAAAGTATTCGCAGTTGAAGCCTGATCTTGTAACTATGGATATCACAATGCCTGTTATGGATGGCGTGGATGCACTTAAGAAGATTATGGCAGAATTCCCTGATGCAAAGGTTGTTATGGTTACAGCAGCGGGACAGAAGCATAATATGATTGAGGCTGTGCAGAGTGGAGCAGCAGACTTCCTTGCAAAACCATTTGATGTTGAACAGATAAGGACGACAATCAACAAGATATTGGGAGTATAATATATTATAAAGGCACTCAAACGGAGTGCCTTTATTGATGCAGAGGTAAAAAAATGATTGAAACAGTGGTTACAATAGACCTTATGGTTGAAGAGGAGCTGCGAATCAAAAAGAATCATCTTGCACCGGATTTTCCTAAAGGGGATGAGAAAAGAATATGTATCGTATCAGGTATATATGGTGATGAGCTTCAGGGACAGTACATCTGCTATGAGGTTATAAGAAGGATAAAGCTTGATTACGGAAGCTTAAGCGGTATAGTAGATATATACCCAAGTGTGAATCCTATGGGACTTGATTCAAGGTCAAGGGAAATTCCGGGCTCGGATATGGATATGAATGTGCTGTTTCCCGGCTCTAAATCGGGAGCCCTGGGTGAATACACAGCATCCTGTGTGTTCGATGATATAAAGGGAGCAGATTGCTGTATAGACCTGCATTCGAGCAATATGTACATACAGGAGATACCGCAGGTTAGAATAAATGATGAGTATGTAGATGAGCTCCTTCGCTATGCAAAATTTTTGAATACCGATATGGTATGGATACATCCAAGTACATCAGTTTTAAACGGAAGTCTGGCATATTCACTCAATCAGGTTGGTGTAAGAACGATGGTGATTGAATCCGGGGTCGCAAACTCGATTAATCAGGAGTATTGCAACAAAATTGTTGATGGTCTTTTTGCACTTATGAGTGATATGGGTATATGGAAGGGCAAATCGGCTCCGGCCGGGAAATGCAGGATAATAAAGGATAGTGATATATCATATATCAATTCGGAAAGTAGTGGAATATTCATACCTGAGAAGAAAGTATATGATATGGTAAAAAAGGGAGATGAGCTTGGAACTATCGTGGATGTTATAACCGGCTCGATAGAAGAGATAATCAAAGCGAGTGAGGCTGGTATGATTTGCTCGATAAGAAGTTATCCTGTTATAGAAGAGGGCTCGCTGATAGCACGTATTATAGGTGGTGATTACAATGAATAAAGAAGTTATATTTTCGATGAATACTGCGCTTCGGGGAGAATATAACATACATGGTTATTCATATGGCTCGGGAGACAGGGCAGCCTGTATAGTGGGTGCTATGAGAGGAAATGAATACCAGCAGTTATACATATGCTCGTTGCTTGCACAAAAGCTCGCAGATATTGAGGCACAGGGTGATATCGTATCCGGTAAGGAGATATTTGTTGTGCCTACGCTTAATTACAGCTCAATGAATTCGGGAAAGACAAAATGGATATCGGATGATTCGGATATCAACAGGTCATTTCCGGGTAATCCAAAGGGGCCTGCGACAAGCAGAATAGCGGCAGCCCTGCTTGAAAGGGTAAAGGACTATTCTTACGGAATTCAGTTTGCAAGCTTTTACCTAAAGGGTGAGTCTATCCCTCATATTCGTATGATGGAAACAGGAAAGGAGAGTACAAGTCTGGCAAATCTTTTCGGTATGCCTTATGTGCTGACGGGTATGAACCGTGCGTTTGACCAGGTTACGCTCAATTATAACTGGCAGAAGCTTGGCACCGAGGCATTTTCTGTATATTCAAGAACTACGGATAAGATAGATGAGCTTAGTGCGAATCTGGCGGTTTCTTCCGTACTTAGATTCCTAACAAGAATGGGAATTATAAGATATGATTGTCATGGTGGATATATATCATCTATACTTAAGGAACAGGAACTGGTATCTGCAAAGGCAACTGAAGCAGGCTTTTTCAGAAGAATAGTTGATATCAATGCAGAGGTTAAGAGAGGTCAGGTATTAGGACAGATTATCAACCCTATGGATGGAAAGGTAAAGGCTGATATAATAGCACCTACAGATGGTATAACCTTTTATGTACAGGATGCGCCTATGGTTTTTCAAAATGTTGTGGCATATAAGATAATAAGAAGAATACATAAGTGAAAAACAGCTTGACTTTAGCTGTTAAAATACATAGTATTTAACAAGTAATAAATTAACGGAGGATATTCTAGATGTCTAATTTAGGTACAGTAAGACGAGTATATGTTGAGAAAAAAGAAGCATATGCCGTTAAAGCTAAGGAATTGAAGCAGCAGATTAAGGATTATCTTGGTATCAAGGCGGAAGATGTAAGAGTAATGGTTCGCTACGATATCGAAGGAGTATCTGAGGAAACCTATAACAAGGCTAAGGTTACCGTTTTCTCTGAGCCACCGATTGATACATTGTATGAGGAGACCTTCCCTATGGACGAGTCGAATGCGAAGTGTTTTTCGCAGGAGTATCTTCCGGGACAGTTTGACCAGAGAGCAGATTCAGCTGTTCAGTGCGTTAAGCTTCTCAATGAAGAGGAGGAGCCGGTTATAAAGTCAGCCACTACTTACGTAATAGTTGGAGATATTTCTGACGAGCAGATGGATGCTATCAAGGAATATGTAGTTAACCCTGTTGACTCACGTGTAACAGATGAGACAAAGCCGGAGACACTGGTATCAAATTATGATGAGCCGGCTGATGTTATTATATTTGACGGATTTAAGGATATGCCTGAGGACAAGCTTAATGAGCTCTATGCTTCACTTGGGCTTGCTATGACCTTTAAGGACTTCCAGCATATTCAGAATTATTTCAAGAACGAGGAAAATAGAGATCCTTCTATGACAGAAATCAGGGTTCTTGATACTTATTGGTCAGATCACTGCAGACATACTACCTTCTCTACTGAGCTTACTGATGTATCCTTCGATGACGGATATTACAGCAAGGTTTTAAGCGATACCTATGACAGATATGTAGATGCCGCAGCGAAGATGTATGCCGGAAGGGACGATAAGTTCGTATGTCTTATGGATATTGCTCTTATGGCTATGAAGGAGCTAAGAAAAGCAGGAAAGCTTGAGGATATGGAGGTTTCAGACGAAATCAATGCCTGCTCAATTGTTGTTCCTGTTAAGATAGATGGAGTAGAGGAGGAGTGGTTAGTAAGCTTCAAGAATGAGACGCATAACCACCCAACAGAGATTGAGCCATTTGGTGGTGCGGCTACCTGTCTTGGCGGAGCGATAAGAGACCCGCTATCAGGACGCTCCTATGTATATCAGGCTATGCGTGTAACCGGTGCAGCAGATCCTACAGTATCACTTAAGGACACTATAAAGGGTAAGCTTCCACAGAGAAAGATTGTCAAGGTTGCAGCTGAAGGATATAGCTCGTACGGTAACCAGATTGGACTTGCAACAGGTCACGTAAATGAGATATATCATCCTGATTATGTAGCTAAAAGAATGGAGATAGGTGCAGTTATGGGTGCTGCTCCTAGAAGATGTGTAAAGAGACTTACCTCTGATCCGGGTGATATTATAATTTTGCTTGGCGGACGTACAGGACGTGACGGCTGCGGTGGAGCAACCGGTTCTTCAAAGGCCCATACAGAGAGCTCGATAGAGACCTGCGGTGCAGAGGTTCAGAAGGGAAATGCACCTACAGAGAGAAAGATTCAGCGACTCTTCAGAAGAGAGGAGGTTGCTTCGCTTATAAAGAAGTGTAATGATTTTGGTGCAGGTGGTGTATCCGTTGCTATAGGAGAGCTTGCAGACGGACTTAGAGTTGACCTTGATAAGGTTCCTAAGAAGTATGCAGGTCTGGACGGAACTGAGCTTGCCATATCGGAATCACAGGAGAGAATGGCAGTTGTAATTGCACCGGAAGATGTTGATAAGATGATGAAGTATGCTGACGAGGAGAACCTCGAAGCAGTAGCGGTTGCAGTTGTAACTGAGGAGCCAAGACTTGTGCTTAGCTGGAGAGGTAAGGAGATAGTTAATCTTTCCCGTGCCTTCCTTGATACAAATGGAGCTCATCAGGAGACAGCCGTTAAGGTCAGCATGCCGGATGAAAACAAGAAGTATTTTGAAGAAAGTGCAAAGGTTGCAGAGGATGCAGACATCAAGGAGCTTTGGCTTAAGACACTTTCTGATTTGAATGTATGCTCACAGAAGGGACTTGTCGAGATGTTCGACTCTTCTATCGGAGCAGGTACAGTTACTATGCCTTATGGTGGAAAGTATCAGCTTACACCGACACAGACTATGATAGCTAAGCTGCCGGTACTTAAGGGTAAGACTGATACAGTTACTATGATGAGCTATGGCTTTGATCCGTACCTTTCAAGCTGGAGCCCATATCACGGTGCTATATATGCAGTCCTCACATCGGTAGCAAAGATTGCCGCATCCGGTGGAGATGTAACAAAGATAAGACTTACATTCCAGGAGTACTTTAAGAGACTTGGAACTGACCCATACAGATGGGGACAGCCGCTCTGTGCACTTCTGGGTGCATATGATGCACAGCTTGGTCTCGGACTTCCTTCAATCGGAGGTAAGGACTCTATGTCAGGTACCTTCAATGATATAGATGTTCCGCCGACACTTGTATCATTTGCGGTTGATGTAGCAAGCTATATGAATGTTGTGACTCCGGAGCTTAAGGCAGCAGGAAATATTCTCGTGAAGATGAATGTTAAGAGGGATGAGCATGATATCCCTGATTATGAGGATGCACTTGCTCAGTATGGAAGACTGTATGATGCTATATCTAAGGGACTTGTAGAATCTGCTTATGCAGTAGGCTTTGGCGGTGTTATCGAAGCAGTTTCCAAGATGGCATTCGGTAATAAGCTTGGTGTAAGGATAGAAGAGGCATGTCCGAGAGCATCTCTCGTAGCACGTGATTATGGCTCTATTATCCTTGAGATAAAGGAAGAGAACCTAAACGAGCTTGGTATCCCTTGCGCAGTTATCGGTCGTGTTACGGAGGAAGCTGTATTTGCTTATGGAGATGCAGTCATTACCATGGATGAGGCTGTAGCGGCATGGACAAAGACTCTTGAGAAGGTATTCCCAACAGAATCAGGTGTTGAGCAGACCAAGATTGAAACGGGTCTATTTGATGCAAAGACAATATACACAGCAAAGAATAAGATAGCCAGACCTAAGGTATTCATACCGGTATTCCCAGGAACTAACTGTGAGTATGATTCGACAAAGGCATTCGAGAGAGCCGGTGCTGATGTGACTACAGTAGTATTTAGAAATCAGGATGCCGCCGGAATAAGAGAATCGGTTGACAGATTTGTTAAGGAAATTAGCGACAGCCAGATAATCATGTTCCCGGGAGGATTTTCAGCAGGTGATGAGCCGGATGGTTCAGGAAAGTTCATCGCAACAGCATTCAGGAATGCTAAGATTCAGGAAGAGGTTATGAAGCTTCTTAATGAGAGGGATGGTCTTGTACTTGGTATATGTAATGGTTTCCAGGCACTTATCAAGCTCGGTCTGGTGCCTTATGGTGAGATAAGACCACAGGGTGAGGATTCGCCGACTCTTACTATCAACAGCATTGGCCGTCACCAGTCAAAGATGGTTTATACAAAGGTAGTAACCAATAAGAGCCCATGGCTTTCAAAGGCTAAGCTTGGCGGTATATATACAGTTCCTATTTCACATGGTGAGGGTAGATTTGTAGCTAGCAAGGAGTGGATAGAAAAGCTCTTCGCAAATGGACAGGTTGCAACTCAGTATGTTGATATGGATGGAAATCCTACTATGGACGAGTACTATAATGTGAATGGTTCATACTATGCTATAGAGGGTATCACAAGCCCGGATGGACGAGTGCTTGGAAAGATGGCTCACTCAGAGCGTAGAGGTGATGCGGTTGCCGTAAATATATTTGGTGACCAGGATCAGAAGATATTTGAGTCCGGTGTGGCATATTTTGTATAGAATAATTGTATGCAGATAAATGTTAATATAGGTTGATACAAATATTGTATCCGTAATAAAGGAGACTGACAGAATGAATGGAAATAACAGTGTATTTGGCACTATAAAGCTTTGCCTGGTACTGGTTATAGTAGTTCTTTCTGTCAGTTTTTCTGTGCTTAGCATAGGCGGTGACAGGACGGAAAAGACTACTAATACCTGTGTTGATACAGAGTTTGAGGCAGAAAATGAGAACCAAGGAGCAGAAAGCAGTGACACAGAAGATATAACCGGTGTAGATAATGCAATACAGGATGCTGAGGATAAAGATATTGTTTCTGAAGATGACATATTTGATGCAGATGAAGTGCCTTACAACATAATGAATGAAGGATTTAACATATATGATTCTGTAAGGCTTGACAAGCTTATAGAGCAGATGTCCTATGAGGAAAAGGTTGGACAG
>CAMALN010000069.1 GCA_945836565.1 uncultured Lachnospiraceae bacterium | reverse complement strand
ATTTTTATGAAAAAAACCATTAATATAGCCTATAACCATGTATAAAAGCATGTATGCGCCAAGCAGATTTCCAAAGAAGCAATCAACGAGAAGTCCACTGAAAAAGCCTACCAGCATACCTTCTCTTCTTCCTCTCATAACACCGAAGGACATGGTGAGGATAAGAAGCAGATTTGGTGTAATGCTGTGTGCACTGTGAAATCCAAATACAGTTGATTGCAATATGAAATTGATGATTATAAGCAATGCCAGAGTAATTACTCTTCTTATGGTTTTTAGTGTTTTCATTCCTTTTCCTATTCCAAAATTGTTTCAAGCTGGTCGGTTACAATTAATACAGAACCAATATTATAAAAATCAACTGCCGGAGTTATCTTCGCAGTCATTGTAAGGTTGTTCGAATCAAGCGTTATTTCCTTGATATAACCTATTACTATTCCCGGATGATATCTTCTTGATATATTGGAGGTGATTACTTTATCACCAACCTCAATTGCAGCATCCTTATCAATATTTATCACTTCAAGATAGCCATCCTGATATTTGTTTATATTTCCCTCAAGGGTACATAACACATTCGAAGGCATTATTTTTGCACTTATTTTTGAACGGTCATCTATTACAGCACGTACCTTAGAATATGAACCATAGCATTCGGTTACTATACCTGCCAGTCCTTCGCCACACATTACTGTTGCACCCTCAAATATTCCGTCATCACTACCCTTGTCCACATAAAAGTTTGAAAACCAGGAGCTCGAATCCTTAGCAAATACATGTGCAGCCGTCTTATTTAGCTCGGGATATTCGTCATCCAGAGCATACAGCTTGCGTAGCTCCTGGAGCTCCTGAAGTTCATTCTGATAACGATTAAGAGTCTCTTTTACAGACGCTAATTCGATTTTTAATGCTTCATTTTCTTTGTTTAATTCTTCAATTTCATTTAAGTTTTGGGCTTTGGAATCTGTCCAAACTCCAATTTTGTCGACACCCTTTTGTATCGGAGTGATAATGGCGCCCGTATACTGTTTGATAAAAGCAAGCTTATCAGAGGCAAAATAGGATACTACAATAAGTGCTACACAGATAATTGTGAACACTAAAAACAGATACTTAGGACTTATATCCTTCTTTTTGCTTATTCTGTTGTCCAATACGTCATATATTCTCATACGAATCCTTTCAATTATGTAGAATGTGCAGAGTCTATAATATTTTATAGATTACTATACCCAGTACAATTCCCAATATACTTGCAATATTAATTGCAATTGTCATTCCAAAGGTTATTACTATTATTCCGAGGTCAAGCACAATCGGTGACGATAATCCGAAAACCTGACCATAGTTCAGCCATGACAGAAAAGGAATATCTCTGCACAGATAACCGATGAATCCGCCCAAAACGATTCCACATAATAATATCAGCAGTAAAGTCCATTTGCTTTTGTTTGTTAAATTCGCCATTTTGCCCTCCATTATATAATAAAAATTTGTCCAAATTATAATTTGTTCATTAAGATTTAATTAAGTTCAACAAGATTTTTATCTACAAGTCGCTGTAGCGACATCATTATACCGTATTTTGCGTGTTGATATGTTAGCCCACCCTGAAAATATACGGCATATGGCTCCTTGATTGGTGCATCTGCCGAAAGCTCTATAGAGGCACCTGATATAAATGCGCCGGCTGCCATTATGACATCACTGTCATAGCCGGGCATCGCCCAAGGCACAGGCGTAACAAAGCTGTCTACCGGTGCTGCTGCCTGTATTCCCTCACAGAATGCAATTACCTTTTCGGGATCATTAAACTCAACAGCCTGTATGATATCTGCTCTCGTTTCTGTAGCATTGGGGATTGTCTTGAAACCAAGACGTTCATATAAGTTAGCAGCAAATATAGCACCCTTTAATGCTGAGGCTGTTACTGTTGGAGCAAGGAAAAGTCCCTGTGCAATTAATCTTGTTACGTTTAACGAAGCTCCGACCTCTTTGCCGAGTCCGGGACTCGTAAGTCTGTAAGCACAATTTTCTATGCATTCTTTTGTACCACATATATATCCGCCGATTGGTGCAAGTCCGCCACCGGGATTCTTAATGAGAGAACCAACAACCATGTCGGCACCATACTGTGACGGTTCCTCTGTCTCTACAAATTCTCCATAGCAGTTATCTACCATACAGATGACATCAGGTTTGATTTCCTTCACAAATTTAATCAGCCGGGCAATACGGGCAACCGATAATGACGGTCTTACATCATAACCCTTTGATCTTTGAATCTCTATAAGCTTTGTAGCGGGATTGATTGCAGCCTTTATACCTTCAAAATCAAAATCACCGTTTGGAAGTAAGTTGACCTGCCTGTAAGTAATTCCAAATTCAGAAAGAGACCCCTTTTGCTCTCTTACACCGATTACTCCCTGTAATGTATCATACACGTCACCTACGGGTGATAGTATTTCATCGCCGGGACGAAGATTTGCTGACAGGGCAATTGTGAGTGCATGTGTACCGCAGGTTATCTGCTGTCTTACCAGCGCGTCCTCTGTACCAAAAACCTTGGCATATACTTCTTCTATTGCTTCGCGGCCCGCGTCATTATATCCGTACCCGGTTGTTCCGTTTAGATGTGCTTCTGAGAATTTAGCATCCTGCATTGCCTTTATAACCTTTACCTGGTTAAGCTCGGCAATTTTATCTATTTCCTTAAATCTTTCAGACAATATGTCTTCTATGTCGCAGCAATAATCATATACTGATTCAGAAACACCTAGATTAACATAATATTGTTTAAGTAAACTATTATCCATTTTTATTGATTCCTTTGTTATATTATACCTCTATCAGTCAGTATGCCGGTTATAACAGCTAATTGGTCATCTGTATCTTTGTATATACCTTTATCTATCCAACATACATCCTTTTCTCTTTTAAACCAGGTTAGCTGTCTCTTGGCAAAATGTCGGGTATCACGTTTTAATATATATACAGCTTCTTCTAATGTGATTTCACCATCAAGATAAGCAGCAATTTCCTTATAGCCAAGTCCCTGCATGGATACCATATCCCGTGTTAGCTCATATCGTTCCATAAGTGAAGCTACCTCATCTATAAGACCTGAGGATATCATATTATCGATTCGCTGTTCTATTCTTTGATATAAGATATCTCTGTCATTATTGAGCACAAAATATGCAAAGTTATATGGAGATATTTTTTGTCTCTCAACCTCGTTGTGAGTCGATATCTTTTCGCCGGTCTGATGATGATATTCGAGAGCACGTATTACTCTTTTTATATTCATTAGATCCATAGTTGCATAGCTTTCAGGATCACGGACTTTAAGCATATTATACAGAGGCTCAGCACCCTCATCATTATAAATATGCTGAAGCTTTTCTCTATATCCGTCATCTTCATTTTCTTTAAAATCAATGTCATATAAAAGTGCTTGAATGTAAAAGCCTGTACCGCCTACTACGATAGGTAATTTACCCCTTGAATATATCTCTTCAACAGCTTTTTTTGCCATATCCTTAAATAAAGCTACATTAAATGCCTCTGTCGGCTCTAAAACATCGATTAGATGATGCTTTATTCCCTGCATTTCAGCAGATGTAACCTTCGCCGAACCTATGTCAAAGCCTTTATATACCTGGATAGAGTCAGCGGATATAATCTCTCCGTTAAAGCGCTTTGCAAGCTCTATGGAAAGCTCTGTCTTTCCGACTGCAGTAGGACCGGTTAGTATTACCAGATTTTGTTTTTTACTTATATTATCCATATTTTCTATATTATAATTATACAATTCGTTTGAATTTCTTTTCTAATTCCTGCTCACTCATAGATATTATGGTAGGTCTTCCGTGAGGACAGGTATATGGGTTTTCAAGCTTAAGAAGCTGGGTTATAAGATTATCTGCTTCTTCAAAGCTTATCCTTGTATTACCCTTTATTGCAGATTTACAGGCCATAGTTGCAAGCTTTTTTATGAATATGTCGTTTGATACGTAGCCAGAATTCTCCATAAGTGAGCTTAACATATCCATAAATGTAGCTTTCTCATTTATACCATACAGATTGATTGGAACAGCATTTATCTTGAATTCATTTCCACCGAATTCTTCTATATCATAGCCAACCTTCATAAAGAGGTCATAATATCTGAGTAAGGTTTCTCTCTCCTGATAGGTTAATGTCACAATAAGAGGCGGCATAAGCTGCTGTGAATATACCTCGGCTTTATTAAAGTTATTCACAAGCTCCTCAAATTTAATTTTCTCATGTGCTGCATGCTGGTCCATTATATATAAATTTTTATCGTATTCTATGAGCCAATACGTATCGAAAAGCTGGCCAATAATCCTGTGTTTTACTTTTGCTTCAGGTGTTAGAAACTTCTCATCAAACATATTTAGCTGAGCATTTTTCTGATATGCCTGAACCTTGGGATTGACAGGTTTAGTTATCGTTGTATTTGGTGCCTCAGCATATATCTTTGGCTCAGCTTCGTTAGTGTCAGATATAGATTTTTCGTATGTCACACTGCTTTTATCCTCTGAGTTTTCTATATCATTGACTGTGCCGTCATTCTTTAACAACTCCTGAAATAGCTTATAGGTCTTACTATAGCTGCCGCTTTGGTATGAAGGCTTTGGTAATCCGCTGCTTTGTTCATATGCTCTTCCCTGCTCGAAGGGCTCCGCTCCATGTGAGCTGTCCTTTGACTCTTTGCTATGCTCAGATATGGCTACGACGTTTGCCGGTGCTATAAGCTCCCTTTGTTCGAGTGAAAGCTTTGTGGCATGTAATACAGCTTCAAATAATGCCTTTTCGTCACTATATTTGAATTCCATCTTTGTTGGATGAACATTTACATCCAGGCTTTCCTGAGGAAGTTCAAAGAATAAAACACAGAATGGAAATTTATGCTGCATGACATATGTCTTATAGCCCTCTTCCAAGGCCTTATTTATCATATTATTTTTGATATATCTTTCGTTTATAAAATATGTTTCTAAGCTTCTGTTTCCACGGCATACATACGGTTTTGCTATATATCCGCTTATTTTTATGCTGTTTTCTTCGTGAGAAACCTCTATAAGAGCATTGGTTATATCTCGACCATATAATTGATATATTATATCTCGCACATTACCGTTGCCTGAGGTTGAAAGCTTAGTTTGACCATTTACTATCAGCTTTGTAGCTATATGAGGATGTGAAAGTGCAAGCTTTGTAACTAAATCCTGAATATATGAGCCCTCTGTCATAGCGGTTTTTAGAAATTTTCGTCTGGCCGGTGTATTGTAGAATAGATTTCTTACAACGACAGTTGTACCGTCGGGTACACCAACCTCCTTGAATTCTATCTCCTCTCCGCCATGTACAACATACTTTACACCGGTGAGGCTTGAAGGAGTTTTGGTGATAAGCTCAGTCTGAGCAACTGCGGAAATGGTTGCTAAGGCTTCACCTCTAAAGCCTAAGGTAAATATGCTGTTTAGGTCTTCGATGCCGGTTATCTTGCTTGTTGCATGTCTCATGAAAGCAGTTCTAACCTCGTCCTTCTCTATGCCACAGCCATTATCAGTAACACGGATGAAGGATATACCACCATCCTTGATTTCGACTGTTATCCCTGTAGCCTTAGAGTCTATTGCGTTTTCTATAAGCTCCTTTACTACAGACGAAGGTCTCTCTATTACCTCTCCTGCCGCAATTTTATCTATTGTATTTTTATCCAGTAATTTAATCATATCTTTTTAGAATATTGCCTTTTAGGTTTTGTTATTATTCGTTATTTATATTTATTTTTTAGCTCCTGAAGATACATCAATGCCATAATTGGTGTCATATTATCTGTATCCAGTGATTTTATTTCTTCTATTATTGATGCAGTGTCTGTATCAGATGAAAGCATAGCTTTTGCTTCTGTTTTTTGCGTAGCTGATGTAAAATCATCTGTATTTACATCAATGTCACGTACACGATTTGTTATATCTGATTTGATAAGCTCATTACTTATCTCCTCGGCACGCTTAAGTACATTTTCCGGTACTCCGGCCAGACGGGCAACCTGTATACCATAGCTTCTGTCTGCACCGCCGCGTATTATCTTACGAAGGAATATTATATCCTTTCCTACTTCGTTTACTGCTATACAGTAATTATTGACAGCTGAAAGCTTGCCCTCTAATTCTGTAAGCTCGTGATAATGAGTAGCGAAAAGTGTTTTTGCACCCAAGAGCTTCTTGTCTGCAATATACTCAACTACTGCCCAGGCTATGCTTAAGCCGTCAAAGGTAGAGGTTCCGCGTCCTATTTCGTCTAATATAAGCAGACTGTTTGCAGTAGCATTTCTTAATATGTTAGCAACCTCATTCATCTCAATCATAAATGTTGACTGCCCTGATGCAAGGTCGTCTGAAGCACCTACTCTGGTAAATATTCTATCGCATATTCCTATATCAGCACTGGCTGCAGGTATGAAGGAGCCAATCTGTGCCATAAGCACTATAAGGGCTGTCTGGCGCATATATGTGGATTTTCCTGCCATATTTGGTCCTGTAATTATTGAAACACGATTGTCTTCATTATCAAGGTATGTGTCATTGCTTACAAAGCTGTCATCAGCAAGCATCCTCTCAACTACAGGATGTCTACCGGCCTTGATATCAATCCTTCCTTCTTCGTTGATGCATGGTCTGATATAATTATATCGCTGTGCAACATATGATAATGAACAGATAGCATCTATCTCCGCTATATAGGCTGCTGTTTTTTGGACTCTTTTGAGCTGCTCTGCTACAGTTTGACGAAGCTTTACATACATTTCATATTCCAGACCATAAAGCTTGTCTTCGGCTCCGAGAATTGTATTGGATAATTCATCAAGCTTTGCTGTTGTATATCGTTCAGCATTTACAAGAGTCTGCTTTCTTATAAAATAATCAGGAACAAGAGACTTAAAGGAATTAGTAACTTCAAAGCAATAGCCGAAGACCTTGCTGTATTTTATACTTAATTTTTTTATCCCTGTCGCTTCACGCTCGGCGTTCTCAAGATCGGCAAGCCAGTTTTTGCACTCTGTTTTTGCTTCCTTTAGCCTGTCAAGCTCAGAGCTATAACCCTTCTTGAATATTCCACCCTCTTTTATAGCGATTGGTGGTTCTTCTACAATTGTTTCGTCTAATAATTGATATATATCCCTTAGGTCGTCTAAATCATCATATATTGTTTTAAAGCGTTTACATTCCAAGGTTCCTATATAGTGCTTGATATCCGGAAGATATTGTATGGAATTCTTGAATGCAAGCATATCACGAGGATTAGCCGTACCAAGAGTTACTCTTGTCATAAGTCGTTCAAGGTCATATATACAATTAAGATACTCTCTTAATTCTTCCCTGGTTACGTATTCGTTGTTGAGTGCCTCTATGGAATCATATCTTTCTTCGATAGCACGTTTATCGGTAAGAGGTTGTTCAACATATTCACGAAGCAGTCGGGCTCCCATAGCCGTCTTGGTTTTGTCGAGCACCCATAGCAATGATCCCTTTTTCTGCTTGTCACGCATAGTTTCCGTAAGCTCGAGATTTCTTCTTGTAGCTGAATCAAGCACCATATAGCTTTCTGTCGTATAAAGCTCGAGGTGATTTATCTGATTCATGCTGTTCATTTGTGTATCGTGAAGATATTGGAGCATAGCACCACAGCTAAGTATGGTTTCCGGGTTATCCTTAAGACCGAGGCCCTCCATGCTGCTTACATTAAAC
>CAMALN010000068.1 GCA_945836565.1 uncultured Lachnospiraceae bacterium | reverse complement strand
ATCAGTTCCTTATTCGAGGAAAGTTCTTCTTCTGATACTTTTCTGTCAATCATGATGACTGCCAATAATATTGCTATATCAATAATCCACAGTACATATTTCTTATGATTGTCCAAAAAAACACCTCATTTCATTCCCGAACCATCATATGCATTCTTTTCAATATAAGCCATCATTGTATTGTTTCTCCATCCATGTGCCATTATCAACATCAATATTGCTATATATCCCAATAAAGAATTCTTCAGCACAAATCCTGCCACAAATACACCTATGATGCATATACCTATAAAAACCATTATAGCTATATGTTCCTTCAACCACTTTTTTTTATAAAACTCTATCTTATCTTTAAGTGCGAAACTACTGTCCTTGATTGTCTGTGTCAGATTATTTTCTGCTGCCTGTTTATATTCCTCATTAGTAAGTCTCCTTCCGCTTAATATTTCATTGATACTTACATTAAACATTTCACTTATAGAAAGAAGAACATCAGCAGGCGGCAAATATTTTCCGGTTTCCCAACGAGATACTGTCTTATTCGTTACACCAACTTTATCTCCAAATTGCTCTTGAGTAAGTCCTTGCTCTTTTCTAAGTTCTGCTATAAATTTTCCTATCTGTGTTAAATCCACATATATCACCTCCGAAAAAAACATAGCAAATCCGTACTATTTTGTCTTTACCATAAACAGCGAATCGCTGTACATTCATTATAGACATTGCTCTAAAACCACACCATCCTTCACTTCACAAAATCAGGATGGTCACCTCTGCTGTCTGCAACATGATATCCTATTCGTTCTATCCTATTTCTCAAGCATACATTACACTCAGCAGCTTCTTCTCCGGTACATATCTTTCCATCGTACAGCAGGTATTTACCTCTTACATTCACCGGTGAAAGGTTAGGCATAAGTACATTTGCACCCGCGAGAATTCCTTTCTCCCTGCCCATCACATCAGCTGTTCCCAACGCTGTTGTCGCAGGAAGGAGCACCTTAGGAAATAGCAGTCTTAACACAGAAAGCAGTCTGAGTGTCCAATTAACACTTCCATTCGGCTCATCGCAAAAAGGTGTATCCTTATGTGCAATAAAGGGTCCGATTCCGATCATTTGCGGCTTTAGTTCCTGCATAAATACAATATCTTCATAGATATGATCTATAGTCTGATACGGTGTGCCCACCATAATACCGCAGCCCACCTGGAACCCTATCTCTTTCAAATTATACAGACACCTTTTTCGGTTTTCACCCGACATAGCTGCCGGATGAAGCAGACTGTAATGTTCATTATCTGCCGTCTCATGCCGTAGCAGATACCGAGTGGCTCCGGCGTCATAGAACCTTTTGTAGCTTTCATAGCTTTTTTCACCGATTGAAAGTGTTACCGCACAGGAAGGATGCCTTTCTTTTATCTTTTGTACTATCTGACATATTCTGTCATCCGTAAAATAAGGATCTTCTCCTCCCTGGAGTACAAATGTCTTAAAGCCCAGAGTCTCGCCCATATCACAGCAGCCAAGAATCTCCTCCTCCGTAAGTCGATATCTCTTAGCATTCACATTTCCATGGCGTATACCGCAGTAGTAACAGTCATTCTTACAATAATTGGTGAATTCGACAAGTCCTCGAAGATATATATCCCTCCTATAAATCTGCTCTGCCACAGCCCTTGCAGCCTCAAACAGATATTCTTCATTATCTTCGCCTTCACACTCTAAAACATACTTCAACTGATCTTTTGAGATTTGTTTCGTGCCATTAACATCATCTATTATTAATTTAAATTCCTTGTCCATATGTCTGACATCCTATCTGTCGAATATTTTATAGCACCTGCTTTAATTCATTATTTGCACGAGAGTAAGCACACAGTCTCTATATGTCCTCCATGGCAGAACTGATCATAGCATGCTACCTTCTCCAATTTATATCCATGTGCAAGCATATATTTCAAATCCCTGGCAAGAGTTGCCGGGTCACAGCTTACATATACGAACTTCTTTGGCGCCATAGTAACTACAGTATCAAGCAGAACCTCATCACAGCCCTTTCTAGGCGGGTCTACTACGATTACATCAGCATATACTCCGTTCTCCTTGTACTCGCGTGGTAATACTTCCTCAGCCTTACCGACGAAAAATTCTACATTATTTATACCATTTATTGTAGCATTTTGCTTTGCATCATCGATAGCCTGCGGCACTATCTCTACTCCGTACACCTTCCCTGCCTTCTTTGCCAGGAATAATGATATGGTTCCTATGCCACAGTACAAATCCCATACATTTTCTCCTCCGGACAAATCTGCATATTCAAGTGCCTTTCCATAAAGCTTCGCTGTCTGCACAGGGTTAACCTGATAAAATGACATTGGTGATATCTGATATTTGACGTCCCCTATATAATCCTCTATATAAGCCTTACCCCAGAGTGTCTTACAGCTGTCGCCGAGTATGCGATTAGTCCTCTCTTTGTTTATGTTGATGCTTACAGAGGTCATGCCCTCTATACCGGTAAGCACATCCACAAGCTTATCGCTATACTTAAGCTTATCTCCGTTTATGACAAGGCATACCATTATCTGTCCGGTCACGAAGCCTACACGTATCAATATATGCCTAACCAATCCTTTATGACAGACCTCATCATACGCGGTAATGCCATTTCCCTCCATATAAGCAAGCACTGCTTCAAGTATCGGTTCACAGACCTCAGCCTGTATGTCGCAGCTAATACCCGGGATTATGCTGTGAGTTCTGCCCGCATAGAATCCGGCTACAAGCCTTCCATCCCTGTCATAGCCAACCGGGAATTGCGCCTTATTTCTGTAGTTCCAATGCCCCTTCTCGCAGACATTGGCTCTTATCCTTCCGGCAAATTCAGACTTAGCCTCAAGTGCCTGTGCCTCCTCATCAGTAAACATTCCCGTGATAGGCTCCATATAAGACATAGCATCCTCTATGCCTCCTATTCTCTCGAGACAATTAGCCACCTTCTGTTGCTTATACATAAGCTGCGCCTCATAGCTGTACTGCTGAAGAGTACATCCGCCACAGGCTCTTGCCGATTTGCATCTCGGCTCAACCCTGTCCTTTGACGGTGAGATTATCTCTTCGAGGCGTCCGTAAGCATAATTCTTCTTATCCTTTATTATCTTAACCTTAGCTACGTCCCCCGGTACGGCATCCTTAACAAATACAGCGAGTCTTTTTCCACTCGCTGCATCATCTATATGGCCTATGCCCTCGCCATCATTTCCTATATCTTCAATTGTTATCTCATATATCTCATTCTTCTTCATACTCTATATCTCTGAAACACTCTACTTCGACGTCGCTCTTATGTTGTTCTCAAACATCCTGTTGAAGCCCAACCATTCTATACCTTCCCTGCCCTCAGTAATCTCTGTGAAGGCCTCAAGCTTTGCATCCATATTATCTGCATGCGCAAGCGCCACAGCCTCCATAAGCGAAGGCTTCTTCGGAGAACCATATTCAAGCTCCCCGTGATGAGCCAGGATACAATGCAGCAATTCATTTTGAAGCACTGCCGGAAAGTTCTCTATCTCACGTATACGTTCCTTCAGCATCATACTTCCCATAACAATATGACCGATAAGCTGTCCCTCATCCGTGTAATCATTCTCCGGAAATGCTGATAATTCATCCACCTTTCCTATATCATGAAACAACGCAGCTGTAATGAGTAAATCCCTGTTCATATTTGGGTACAGAGTACACATGAAGTCGCATATCTTTGCCACGGATAGTGAATGCTCCAGCAATCCTCCCATGAAGGCATGATGCATAGACTTTGCAGCTGAATGCTCCTTGAATTTCTTTATGAATGCCGCGTCCTTTGCATAAAAGCTAAGCAGGAGTGTGCTGAGATACTTATCCGTCACCGAATCCACCAGTCCCATAAGCTCATCATACATCTCCTCCACATTCTTATGTGTCGCAGGCATATAATTCTCTACAAGGTATTCTCCCTCCTGAGCCTTTCTGACACGTCGTATATTCACCTGATTTGCACCGGCAAATACCGTAACCTGCGCATCTATCTTTATGTAATCCATAGCCTCAAAATGCTCTATAGCATTTGTAAGCTCCCATATCTTTGCCTCAACTGTTCCGGTCTTATCCTGCAGTGTAAGTGCATAGTAAGTCTTACCTACCTTGTTCTTATTGACACTCTTCGACCTGCAAAGATACACCTCCGATATTATGTCTCCATCTCTAAGCTCGTTGATATAATTCATAACATTCCCTTTCTAAAACACACTTACATTTTAGTAAATCATACTGACTAACAGTTTACCATTTTATCATATTATTGACAACAAAAATGCACCGTCAGACTGACCGACGGTGCATTTTAAAACTGTCTTATAATGCTGCCTTGATAGCCGCCAAGAGCTCATCATAGGTTTCGTATGCAGGAAGCTGAGGATAATCAGCCTTAATCTGCTCTGTACTCTTGAACAAGAAACCTGCCTTACTTGCAAGTATCATACCCAAATCATTATGGCTGTCACCGCTTGCTATGGTATCATAGCCGATAGACTGAAGTGCCTTTACAGTAGTAAGCTTTGACTGCTCGCAGCGCATCTTAAAGCCTGTAATTTCTCCGTCCGGTGCAACCTCAAGACTGTTGCAGAATATGGTCGGCCAGCCAAGCTTCTTCATAAGCGGACCTGCAAACTGCTGGAAGGTATCACTTATTATGATGACCTGTGTAATCGAACGAAGCTCGTCCAGGAATTCCTTTGCTCCCGGGATAGGATCAATCTTAGATATAGTCTCCTGAATCTCCTTTAATCCAAGTCCGTGCTCCTTAAGTATACCTAATCTCCACTTCATGAGCTTGTCATAATCAGGCTCGTCTCTTGTGGTTCTCTTAAGCTCCGGTATACCGCTTTCCTCAGCAAATGCTATCCAAATCTCCGGTACAAGTACACCTTCCAAATCCAAACATACTATGTTCATCGTATTTCCTCCAAAATAATTATTTTATCACTAACGTATTATCTATACGTACAAGTCCCCAGTTTTTCCACATCCAGAGCATATCCTCTCCGTCTGTTGACAGGATGTGTATAAAACATTCTTTTTCTATATTCCAATCTCTTATCTCCGGGCTAAGCCTTGATGACATCCATATAGGAACCAGTCTATCCTGCCTCTCGTCCCAGGAGAATATAAATATATGCTGCGATATCTCTATGTCCTGCTCCATCCAAAATGGCAGATGTTCCCCAAAGCTTCCCTGCTTCCACAGTAAAACCATGAGCTCATTATATCCATCCCTGTCTATGTCTGCGACCAGAAAATCATCACATTTCCATTTTCTGTCACTTTTCCATATGATGTCGCCGTCTTTTCTTACAGTCACAGTTCCAAGCTTCTTCGTTACAACCTCTTCACAACCGTCACCATCGACATCCATAGTCAAGGTTTTCTGCCCTGTCCTTGAACCAAACAGTCCGACAAGCATAACTGCAAATATGACGCATATGACAAAACCTATTACCAGTTGTTGTATAACTTGAATTCGCTTATCCATGACGGCTGCTCAACTTTCTCACGCTCAGAATCAAATATCGGATATCCATCAGGTCCAACCTCCTGCTCTATACCGAGCATTATCTTCCACTCCGTGTCAGTAAGTCTCTGGTCTAATGGCTGGGTGAATTCATAGAATGAATACACTGTTCCGGTTGCTATTCTAAGCACACCCTCTACATTTACAACAACATATATCTTGTCTACGCCTCCTGTTCCTACCTCGAGACATGCACCATTTGGATCAGTTGCGATGTCCGTTACAAGTGCTGCCGGGTGTTCCCTGGCACTCAAGGAAGCATTTGGGTCCTCACCCTTTATAACCTCTGCCCAGAAATGCTCAAGCTGTCCGCCATAGGTCTCTATCAGCTCATACTCCTCTGCCGTCAGAGTTTCATTTGCAAGCTCCTTATTCGCAATATTAAGAAGCTGCTCTGCAAGCTGCTGTAGCAAAGTGAGCATCTCTGCATCATGCTCTGATATCATACCGTATCCGGCAAGCCCGTCTCTGGTCATAGCCGCCAGGGTTGCTATTCGTGCAAATACCTCCGGCTCCGGTTCAACATAACCTCTGAAGTCTATCTCATTGATATCTCCACCGCCACCCATCTCGGCGTACACCTGCTTAGCATAGAGTACTGTATCGTGCTTTAACTCAGTATAGCTTCCGAGGAAGGTGTTAAGCTGCTTCCTTGACCATGCCTTATTCTGCATGAACATAGGATATCCCTCTCCCTTCTCTACGGTAAGAGGTCTTAAGGTATGTATCCAGTTATTATATAAGGTTGAGCTCCACACACTCTCGTCTGTAGCAGCCACATTCTCTTTAACCTTATTATACTGCGCTTCGTATCTGTTATAATTAAAATGTCCTTCCTCACGAAGTATATTCTCTGCCTCTGTACTTCCAAGCACTGCCGGAATATCCATCGCAGTCGGAAGATATCTGTCATCTACATTTGAATATATAAGCTGCTGGAACACCGCCGCATCAAAGGTTGAGCGCTGTCCCATGAATCTAAAGCCTACTATTGCCGCTGCCTTATCCTCTTCTGACTTTCCGTCGTCTACCGGCACAGAATTGATAACCGGCGCCTTGAGCGCCTTTAATGCCGCATTTATCTCTTCCCACCTATCTGCATCACCGGCTATAGAAGCTATATTCATATCCGGATATACAGACTCAACTACAGGATAGTAATCATACACACCCGGGTCATCACTATTACCTACAAAGAATGAAGTAACATCATATACACCACGCCAGTTAGAAAGTGCCTCCTCATTCTCCATGGCCTTTGTGATAAGGATTGCACTTCTGGTTTCATCCTCCTCACTTGCTCTGAAGGTCATACGACCATACCACATAACAGTCTTAAAATATCTCGACAGCTGCTCTGATTCAGTATAGTAGCCTCTAACCTTATACTGGGAATAATCCTCCTGCAAAGGCTGTGCTGCAAGTCCTCCTATGTTCATCATAGGCGACTCAGTTATTCCTCCTGCCGCCTCAATGTATGCAAGCTCCTGATCAACCACATCTGCAACTGCCGGGTCTACAGCAGCCTCCGGGTCAAGAAGCCTTGCCGCCACACCGAAATATGCCATATTTCTCTTCGCCGCATTCTCCCACTCAGTACCTGTCAATGCATCGTACTGTGCCTTTGCCTGCTCACACATTATTCCGGTTACTGTCTTCATATTGTCATAGAAATATCCCTTTTCGAGACTCTTTAACAGATACGCAAAATACAGATGATATGTATGAAGCATTGAATCGGTAGTTACGAAATTCGGAATGTATTCGTATCTGTTGTTCTCATATAGGTCAAAGAATTCATCCCCATAGTTCTCCCTAACAACAAAACCATTCGTCAAAAGACGATTCCTGAATTCCTCATCGCTTTGCAGCTCATAAAATCTGTCCGCATTATTTACGTTGCTGAAATCCTCAGCTATCTGATATGAATCTACACTTGGGTTTGTATTTATCTCATAGCTTCCAACGGTAGCGTAATCCCTGAAGGAGGTCCTGATATTAGGTCCGTCAGGATATGGATTATATCCCGCCGTATCGCCACCACTATTTTGCTTTTTCTCCTCCTTGTCCTTCTTGTCCTGCTCAAACTTTGCCTGCTGCTCCTCACTTGACATAGTACCGCCCTTGCTTCCACAACCAACGAGGCCTACTCCAAGCATAGCTGCAAGAGCGAGACTGATAAACCGTCTGGCAAATATTTTTCTCCTCATATTT
>CAMALN010000067.1 GCA_945836565.1 uncultured Lachnospiraceae bacterium | reverse complement strand
CTATAGAGGATGTCGGAATTGTACTTGGTCAGGCTATAGCTAAGGCTGTTGGAGATAAGCAGGGTATAAAGAGATTTGGTTCTTTTATGCTTCCGATGGATGATGCACTTGTTTTGTGTGCAATTGACCTTTCAGGAAGACCTTATCTTGTATATGACTTAAACCTTACCTGTGAGAAGGTTGGATATATGGATACAGAAATGGTAAAGGAGTTCTTCTATGCTGTAGCATATTCTGCAGGTATGAACATCAATATAAAGCAGATTACAGGGGAAAATAATCATCATATAATTGAGGCCGCATTCAAGGCTTTTGCTAAGGCTTTAGATCAGGCAACTATGATTGATGACAGATTAGAGGGACAGGTCTTGTCTACTAAGGGAAGTCTGTAATCGGAGGGAGTATATATGAAATACACAAAGATAATACCATGTCTTTCTATGGAAAATCCTATAGAGGAAGCACTGTATTACAATGATGCAGGAGCAGACGAAATTGCGTTCTTTGATATTGGCTGCAGTAGGGATGATATAGAGAAAAATGTGGTTATAATAAAAGAGATAATGAGACGTATTGATATACCGCTTGTTGCCTGTGGCGGTATCAGACGTTTTGAGGATGCCAAGAAGCTTTTGTATGCCGGCGCATCTAAGGTTTGTATGAAGACGGCACCTATGGATTCTGTAGACATTGTAAAGGAAGTGTCTGATAGATTTGGTTCTGACAGAGTTATGGTTGCCATAGACCTTAATATATGCAAGGATCCGGTGGCTTATAGCGAAAGACTAAAGGAAGCCGGAGCGGGAGAACTGCTTTTGATTTGTGGTAATGACACTACTGATTATGAGGCTGTTGCAGCAGAGATAAAGCGCCGTACCGAGCTTGAAGTTATTATTGAGACAGCTTCAGGAGACGACAAGGATATAATAGCACTTATCGAAAAGAGCTGTGCTGACGGAGTCTGCTTAAATAATAAGACGGATTTGATGTCATTAAAGCATAGTATGAAGGATATGGGGATTTCTGTTAACCTCTATGAGAGCAGCATTCCTTTCGATGATTTTAAGCTTAATTCTGACGGACTCATTCCGGTTGTCACACAGGATTATAAAACCGGAGAGGTTCTTATGCTCGCGTATATGAATAAGGAAGCCTATGAGCTCACTGTTTCGACCGGCAGAATGACTTATTTTAGCAGAAGCAGAAACGAATTATGGACTAAGGGCGAGACAAGCGGACATTTTCAATATGTTAAGTCGCTTACAATAGATTGTGACAAGGACACAATTCTTGCAAAGGTTTCACAGGTGGGTGTTGCCTGTCATACCGGAAATCCTACCTGCTTCTTTACTGATTTGGTTAAAAAAGAATACAAGGATACCAATCCGTTAAAGGTATTTAAGGAAGAGTATGATATTATTGTAGACAGAAGGAATAATCCTAAAGAGGGTTCCTATACGAATTATCTCTTTGACAAGGGTATAGATAAGATACTTAAGAAGGTCGGCGAGGAAGCCACAGAGATAGTTATTGCGGCGAAGAATCCTGATGCTGAGGAATTAAAGTATGAGATTTCTGATTTTCTGTATCATGTTATGGTTCTTATGGTTGAGAGGGGCGTAACATGGGAGGACGTAATCAAGGAATTGGCTGATAGAAGGTAGGAGGTATCCATATGAATGCATTGATTTCTGAGATTGTAAAATATGTTGTAAAGTTTCTTGCAATGATAATTTGTGCCGGAGCAGGCATCTTTGTAGGAAAGACTATAAGAAAGAATAAAAGTAATGCTGAGAATGCCAATCAGCAGTAGGAGGATAAACAAGTGCAAAAATACGGTGTAAACGAACTTAGAAAAATGTTTTTGGAATTCTTTGAGAGCAAAGGACATCTTAAGCATGCCAGCTTCTCTTTGATTCCACACAATGATAACAGTCTTTTACTTATCAATTCCGGTATGGCTCCGTTAAAGCCATATTTCACCGGACAGGAGATTCCGCCAAGAACAAGGATGACAACCTGTCAGAAGTGTATACGTACAGGTGATATCGAGAATGTGGGTAAGACTGCAAGACATGGTACATTTTTTGAGATGCTTGGTAATTTCTCGTTTGGTGATTACTTCAAGCATGAGGCTATTGCCTGGACCTGGGAGTTTCTCACAGAGGTAGTAGGACTTGACAAGGACAGATTATACCCATCCGTATATGAGGAGGATGACGAAGCCTTTGATATATGGAATAAGGAGATTGGTGTAGCCGCTGACCGTATATTTAAGTTTGGTAAGGCTGATAACTTCTGGGAGCATGGTGCAGGTCCTTGCGGACCTTGTTCTGAGGTGTACTATGACAGAGGTGAGAAGTATGGCTGCGGTAAGCCGGGCTGTACTGTGGGCTGTGATTGTGACAGATATATGGAGGTTTGGAACAACGTATTTACACAGTTCGATAACGACGGACATAACAACTATACTGAGCTTGTACAGAAAAATATAGATACAGGTATGGGACTTGAGCGTCTTGCGGTTGTTGTACAGGATGTTGATTCTATATTTGATGTAGATACAATCAAGGCATTAAGAGACAAAATATGTGATATGGCTCATGTAAGCTACAAGGAAGATGAGAAAAAGGATGTATCTATAAGACTTATTACAGATCATATCCGTTCAGTTACATTTATGACCTCTGATGGTATTCTTCCATCAAATGAAGGAAGAGGCTATGTGCTCAGAAGACTTTTAAGACGAGCTGCAAGACACGGAAAACTTCTTGGCATAGAGGGACGTTTCCTTGCAGAGCTTTCTAAGACAGTTATCGAGGTATCAAAGGATGCGTATCCGGAGCTTTTAGAGAAGCAGGAGCATATCTTTGCTACACTCAATAAGGAAGAGGAGAATTTCAATAAGACAATTGACCAGGGCTTGTCTATATTAAACGGATATATTGATGAGATAAAGAGCAAGGGTGAAAGTGAGCTTTGCGGCGAGAATGCATTTAAGCTGTATGACACCTATGGATTCCCACTTGACCTTACAAAGGAAATTGCTGAAGAAGCGGGAATAAGCGTTGATGAGGCCGGCTTTGATAAGTGTATGGAGCTTCAAAGAACTACTGCAAGAAATGCCAGAAAGGTATCAAACTATATGGGTGCGGATGCAACTATATACGAGGATATTGATACAGCAATAACAACTGAGTTTGATGGCTATGATAGGCTTTCTGAGACTTCAGAGATAGTAGCTATGACAACGGAGGACAGTGTCGTTACAACATTGTCCGAGGGCTTCAATGGCTCGATACTTACCGCAAAGACGCCATTTTACGCTACTATGGGTGGACAGTGCGGTGATACAGGAGTCATAGAGACACCTACAGGAAGATTTATAGTAAAGGATACCGTAAAGGTTGTTGGTGGCAAGATAGCTCATCTTGGTTTTGTTGAGAGTGGTGAGTTTACTACCGGCGAGAAGGTTACTCTTTCAGTAGATGCAGATAGAAGAGCTCTTACATGTAATAACCATTCTGCTACACACCTTCTTCAGAAGGCACTCAAGATGGTGCTTGGAGGACATGTTGAACAGGCCGGTTCATATGTTTCTATGGATAGATTAAGATTTGATTTTACTCATAATCAGGCACTTACAAAGGAGCAGCTTGCAAAGGTTGAAGAGATTGTAAATGCTGAGATAGCAAATGATATAGCAGTTGATACGGCAGTTATGACATTGGAGGATGCGAAGAAGACAGGAGCTATGGCTTTGTTCGGAGAAAAGTACGGCGATACGGTAAGAGTTGTATCTATGGGGGATTTCTCCAAGGAGCTTTGCGGTGGTACTCATGTCAAGAATACAGGTGTAATATCAACATTTAAGATAATATCTGAGCAGGGTATTGCAGCCGGTGTAAGAAGAATTGAGGCACTTACCTCTAAGGGAGCATTTGATTATTATAAGAATTTGGAGACTGAGCTTATGACTGCTGCCGCAGCAGCAAAGACTGAGCCGGCAAAGCTTACAGAGAAGATTGAGGCTATGCTTGCTGAGATTAAGGCTCTTGCATCAGAGAATCAGAAGCTTAAGGACAAGATGGCTAAGGAGGCTGCGGGAGATGCATTGTCGGCTGCTGTAGCTGTTGGAGAATATAAGCTTCTACCTGTTGATGTAAAGGATGCAGATATGAACTCACTTAGAACACTTGGGGATGATCTTAAGAATAAGATTGGAGAGGGTGTTGTGATTCTTGCTTCAGATTGCGGAGACAAGGTTAATCTTATAGTTATGGCGACAGATAAGGCTGTAGCTGCAGGAGCACACGCAGGAAATATTGTGAAGGCTATAGCACCTATAGTAGGTGGTGGCGGAGGAGGACGTCCGAATATGGCTCAGGCAGGTGGAAAGAACCCTGCCGGTATAAAGGATGCACTCGCTGCCGGAATAGAGGAAGCAAAGAAGATGCTTTAATACCAGGGGAAAACGGGGAATGGCAACAGAGGATAAAATAGCTCAGCTTCGTGCTGAAAAGAAAGCAGCCAGAATAAAACAATTGAATAGAATGTATCTTTTGATATTAGTTATTGAGCTTATATTAGGTGTCCTGATTATACAAGGATTTAAAAGGCTTAAGACTGAGGAAAAAAGAACAGTTCCTAAGGAGCTATTGGTTATTAATGAAGGAGATAAGGCTGCAATATATGTTGAAGCGATACCAACCTTCTCTATAACTGATATCCCTGTCACAACAAAGCCTACATATGTAACCCTTACAGTGATAGGCGATGTTATGATGCATGAATGGCAGATAGAGAGGAGCTATGACCCTGCTACGGATTCCTTTGATGTTTCAGACAGCTTCACATATATTGCAAAGTATCTATGTGATGCGGATATGACAATTGCAAATCTTGAGACTACCTTTGCAGGAAGAAATAATGGTGCTATGAATGGTGTGTGTGGTTATTCGGGATATCCTATGTTCAATGCACCGGAGTGTCTGGGTGACACACTTAAGGATATAGGTGTTGACTTTCTGCAAACAGCAAATAATCATTCACTGGATTCCTGGGAGGATGGTTTGTATGCAACCATAGATTATATCGACAGCCTGGGCTTGATGCATACAGGAACCTTCAAAACCAAGGAGGATAGCGAGGAACTTTGTATAGTTGAGATAAATGGTATAACCTTTGGATTTGTAGCATATACATATGCTACGAACGGTTTGCCTGTTCCCGATGATGCTCCTTATTGTATCAATACTCTTGAGATGTATGATGATGCAAAGTTAGAAGAAATGTATGCAAAGGTAAGGGCATTGGATAAAGCCGGCGTGGATTTTGTATGTCCTCTTATTCATTTTGGAACCGAGTATACAGAGACTCCGGATTCGTGGCAGGAGATGGTTGTGGATGGATTATTTGCAGCAGGAGCAGATGTAATATTCGGCGGGCATCCACATGTAGTTGAGCCTATAGATGTGAGAACCATTACAAATTCAGATGGAAGCACAAGAACGGGATATGTGGTATATTCCTTCGGTAATTTCATCTCGAGTCAGAGATATGACGGTGTGAACAAGGACCTTGGTATAATAACAGATTTCAAATTTTCAAAGCAATATGTAGACGGAGATTTTGTGACCGGAGTTGAAGAGATAAGATTGGAGCCAACCTATGTATATTGGAAGGATCAGACTATAGGTGTTATACCGGTGCTTGAGGCATATAATCATAAGAGCGATTTTGATTTTCTGTCTGAAAAGGATTGGAATAGAATAGATTATGCAAAGGATCATGTCATTGAGGTTGTTATGGATTATGGTAATCTTCAGTATACCGAGGAAAATGATAAATATGTAATTACTCCAAAGCCTGGTGTTATACAATAGATATGATAGAAATTCCGGGTAAAAAAGACAAAATATCAATATTTTCTACTTGACGTAATATTGATTTGTGTATATAATTCTATAAGTGCAATTTGGAATTAACCCAAACAGTTGTTGTAGCACGAAAATTTCACAACTGGAGGGAGGGTGAGAAAAGTATGTCTAACGTAATAGTTAAAGAGAATGAGACTTTGGATAGCGCGCTTCGCAGATTCAAGAGAAACTGTGCAAAGGCTGGCATTCAGCAGGAGATTCGTAAGAGAGAGCATTACGAGAAGCCAAGTGTTAAGCGTAAGAAAAAGTCAGAGGCAGCTAGAAAGCGTAAGTATAAATAAGCTGTTTACATGATAATAACAACGTCCTATGAGTAATCGTAGGACGTTTTTTTTGATGGGAAAGGTTTCATTGTAGAATAATTCAATACATACAGTAATATAATGTTATATGTTTAGAATTATTTTAGAAAACGAAACTCAAATTCATATTGAAGGCTTTAGCATGATAAAAGGCTTTGACACAAAACATATATCCGTATGTACAAGGGAATATTGTATAGATGTATGCGGAGATAATTTTGTAATAGCTGAGCTTGGAAATAGTGATTTGCAAATTACCGGAACAGTAACATCTGTTAATTACACACGAATAAGTAAAGAAATGAATTGAGGAAATGATGTATAATGAATGTGGAGTTGTTTATAAAAGGGTTATATACAATTTCTATTGAAACAGACAGATATCTGAGATTTGCTAATTACTGCAGCAGAAATAATATATTATTGTATGATGTGGTATATGAAGAGGAATATACACATTTTAGTTTGAGTGAAAGCGATTTTAAAAGGCTTTCCTCTTTTTTTGAAAAAACAAATATAAAATATAGCATATTGGCAAGAAAAGGGCTGCCTAATATTTTATCGAAGAAAGTGTCAAAATGTGCATTGCTGCTTCTTGCAATGTATATTTGCTATATGCTGATAATGAGTAGGTATATATGGAACATAAGAATAAATGGAAATCTTATATACAGTGATGAACAGATTATGGAAAAGCTGCATGAAAAAAATGTATATATAGGATGTGGAAAGAAAAGGGTTAATTGTTCTAAACTGGAAATAGAATTAAAGGAAGAGCTAATTGATATAAAATGGATAAGCATAAGTAAGAAGGGCACAACAGTCAATGTTGATATATACGACGCAGTAAGTACTGAAAATGATGTAGTGTCAATGAATAATAACCCGCTGGTTTCAGATATCGATTGTACAATTACAAATATTATTCCAATATCAGGTACTTCAGTTGTAAATATTGGTGATGAGGTACATATAGGGGATGTTTTGATATCGAATGAAATAACTATATATAATGATTATGGAGAGGCTGTGGATATGGCTTATGTAAATGCAATGGGTTATGTTGAGGGATTGGTAAAGGAAGAATATAGAGATGAAATAATGCTGTGTAGATATAAAAAGGAATACAAGGCACCTATAACAATATATAGTATATGTTGTGGTGAGGCAGAGATAGAATTGTTCAAGCCTAAAGGCTTGGGGGAATATGATACTGTGTCAGAGCTTGCGGAATCGGATAACGGAAAGGATTTTTATCAGCCCTTTAAGCTTCGGAAGAAGAAAATATATCCATATGAGACCGTTTATGTAGAAGAAAGTGAAAATGAGGTAAAGGCTGAGCTAAATAAAAGACTCAGTAAAAAGGAGTTGGATTTACATAAAAAAGGGGTAGAAATAGTAGAAAATAATGTTAAAATATATCACGTAGAAGGTGGCTATGTAGCCAAGGGCTATATAAGCTATAAAACAAGTGTAGGAAGCAAAGGAGATTAGAGTGGGAAATTGTGAAGCTACAATAGATATACCTGTTCAATATGCTCAAAATATTTTTGGTCAATTTGATAAAAACATTAAGACCTTGGAAAGACAGTTC
>CAMALN010000066.1 GCA_945836565.1 uncultured Lachnospiraceae bacterium | reverse complement strand
TTTTTACTTTATGACTAAATTTAATTTTAGATATTCTTAATTTGTATATATATTTTTGTAAATCGTTTTTGAATTATTTTATATATAATTTTTCTGTGGCATTGTCGTAGTCCAGAATTATATTGCTTCCTGCGTGAACATTTCCGCTCAGGATATTTCTTGCAACCAGGGTTTCAACATTCTTCTGCAGATATCTCTTCAAAGGTCGTGCACCGTAATGTGCATCATAGCCTGCTTCGCAGATATGCTCCTTTGCCTTATCGGTTACAACAAGCTTTAATTCCTTATCAGCGATACGCTTGTTAAGGTCGTCAACAAGCAAATCAATTATTCCGGTTATAGATGTCTTATCAAGCGGCTTGAACATAATTATCTCATCAAGACGGTTCAAAAATTCCGGTCTGAAATGATTCTTTAGACTGTTCATAACATTTGCTGCCGCCTCAGGCTGTATCTCACCATTATCGCCAATTCCCTCAAGCAGATAATCAGAACCTATGTTAGAGGTCATGATAAGAATAGTGTTCTTAAAATCTACTGTCTTACCCTGTGAATCAGTGATTCTTCCGTCATCCAATACCTGAAGCAATACATTAAATACATCCGGATGTGCCTTTTCAACCTCATCAAAGAGAACAACAGAATATGGTTTTCTTCTGACCGCCTCCGTAAGCTGGCCACCTTCATCATAGCCTACATATCCCGGAGGCGCTCCGATAAGTCTGGCAACACTGTGCTTCTCCATATACTCACTCATATCAATTCGAACCATATTGTTCTCATTGTCAAACAAGGCTGCCGCAAGAGTTTTCGCAAGTTCTGTCTTACCTACTCCTGTAGGACCAAGGAACAAGAATGAACCAATAGGCTTTGTAGGATCCTTGATACCCGCCTTCGACCTTATGATAGCATCACTTACCAGATTTACTGCCTCATCCTGACCGACAACTCTCTTATGAAGCTCATCGGACAGATGTAAGGTCTTATTCTTTTCGCCCTCAGTAAGCTTGGCTACCGGAATGCCGGTCCACTTGGATATAATCTTGGCAATCTCCTCATCAGTTACACACTCATGTACCAATGAGCGTTCCTTAGCCGCTACCTTTTCCTCTTCCTCCTGAAGCTCCTTGGTAAGCTGTGGCAGGGTTCCATACTGAAGCTTTGCTGCCTTTTCAAGGTCATAATTTCTCTGGGCAATCTGAATATCGTTATTTACTTCTTCTATCTTCTCTCTAAGCCTTCTGACATTTTCTACAGCAGACTTTTCGTTTTCCCATACAGCCTTCATCTGCTTAGACTGCTCACGTAAAGCCTCCAGCTCCTGCTTTAAGTCCTCCAGTCTTTCCTTACTCAGATTATCCGTCTCATTCTTAAGAGCTGCCTCCTCTATCTCAAGCTGCATAATCTTTCTGGATATCTCATCCAGCTCTGCCGGCATAGAATCAAGCTCAGTCTTAATCATGGCACAGGCCTCATCCACCAAATCGATTGCCTTATCAGGGAGAAAACGGTCAGTGATATATCTGTTGGAAAGTGTAGCCGCACTTACGAGAGCACCATCGCTTATCTTGACACCATGGAATACCTCATATCTGTTCTTGATACCACGTAATATCGATATGGTATCTGCAACAGTAGGCTCATCCACCATAACAGGCTGGAAACGTCTCTCTAGAGCAGCATCCTTCTCGATATACTTCCTGTACTCATCAAGTGTGGTTGCACCGATACAGTGAAGCTCACCTCTTGCAAGCATAGGCTTCAGCATATTTCCGGCATCCATAGAGCCCTCTGTCTTACCCGCTCCAACTATGGTATGAAGCTCATCTATAAACAGTATAATGTTACCGTTCGACGACTTCACCTCATCCAATACGGATTTTAGACGCTCCTCGAACTCACCTCTGTACTTGGCTCCCGCAAGCATCGAGCCCAAATCAAGAGCATATATCTGTTTATCCTTCAGTGAATCCGGCACATCACCACGAACTATTCGCTGTGCCAAGCCTTCTATTGCCGCCGTCTTACCAACACCCGGCTCACCGATAAGAACAGGATTGTTCTTCGTCTTACGTGACAGGATACGAATGATGTTTCTAATCTCCGTATCACGTCCTATAACCGGATCAAGCTTCTGGTTTCTGGCTCTCTCTACAAGGTCATAGCCAAACTTATTAAGTGCATCATAGGTATCCTCCGGATTATCACTCTGCACCTTTTTATTTCCTCTTACAGCGGCAAGGGCCGTAAGGAATTTATTTCTGGTTATACCATAGCCCATGATAAGCCCCTTAACAGCCTTGTTCATTTTCTCCAGGATACCCAGAAAGATATGCTCGACAGATATATATTCATCACCCATCTGCTTAGCTTCCTTCTCTGCCTGAACTAAAGCTCTGGAGAAATCATCACTGGTGAACAGCCTTCCACCTGATACCTTTGGTCTGTAAGCAACAAGCTTCTCAGCCTCCTTTGAAAAGCTCGCAATATCTATTCCCATATTCTCAATCAGCTTTGATATAAGACTATCATCCACTGTAAGCAGGCTATACAGCAGATGCTCCTGGTCTATCTCCTGATTATTGTACTCATATGCAAGCTTTTCACAATTTTCAATTACCTCTAAGGATTTCTTCGTATACTTATCAATATCCATATGTTATTCCCTCCTTGCATAAATATTTCATATTGTCTTCTTATCCGACTAAATATGTTATACCACTCTTGTTAGCACTCGTCAAGATAGAGTGCTAATAATTCACAAATTTTTCTCATTGTTTATTTTTCTACGATATATTATAATTATTCACGAATTTAATAAATAAGGGGGTTCTCTTAATGACCGACGAGAAAACTATGTTATTTGACCAGGAGCCTCAATACGCTCAACCAAATATGCAGCAGCCATATATGCCGCAACAGGATATGCAACAGCAATATACCCAGCAGCCATATATGCCGCAACAGGATATGCAACAGCAATATACTCAGCAGCCGTATATGCCGCAGCAGGATATACAACAGCAGTATACTCAGCAGCCGTATATGCCACAGCAGGATATGCAACAGCAGTATATCCAGCAGCCGTATATGCCACAGCAGGATATACAACAGCAGTATACTCAGCAGCCGTATATGCCACAGCAGGATATACAACAGCAGTACACCCAACAGCCGTATATGCCACAGCAGGATATGCAACAGCAGTATACTCAGCAGCCGTATATGCCACAGCAGGATATGCCTGAGCAGAATATAAACACACCTGTTGCAAATAAAGACAAGAAAAAGGTATCTAAGAATGCCGTTATCATAACAATATCGACCATTGTTTCAGTGGCAGTATTGGTTGTCTTCTTCCTTGTAATTCTTCCTATGCTGTCAACAGATGAGCTTGAGGGTATGTACAAGTCGAAGGATAACTGGATTATATTTGACGACGGTGTATATCTGTACGGAACAAACGTGGATGACTATACTACAATAGGAACCTATAGCGTAAGCGGTAAAAATATATCCTTGCAATCCATAGGTCAGGATGATACAACTGTAATGACATATGATTCTAAGGATAACGAAGTAATTTTCGGTTCTACTACCTTTGTATCAAAGGATGATGATACAGAGATAGATTGTGATTTCGATACAGCCTATATTACAAACCTCGAGAGATATGTAAAAACTGCTGCCGAAACCGCCTTAGGTACCGAAGCAACCTACGAAGAAGCTGTAGCTGCCGGTTCATACACTGTATATGGAAATGCCTTAGCAGCTCCAAATGGTCTATTTATGACCGAGCTTGCCAAGAATCTGAATTACGATAAATGTGAAACCTTACAGTATATTTTTGAAGAAACTGACACCTTTGTGGATATAACTATATCTGAAAAAGGATCAGTTACTGTAGAGGCTTACTAAATCACGTATGCCATCACAAACCCACGGAAATCTCGAAGAATAATTCAAAAGAGATTTTGTATAAATAAAAAAATCAAAAATGTGCGTACCAATATCATACGATATTGATACGCACTTTTTTACTTTATTATCTTTGCCGGGCATTTACTCTTACATTCACTGCATCCGGTACATTTTTCATAATCAACCTTAGCAAGGTTATTCTCAACCTTTATGGCTTCGTTCGGACAGCTTCTGGCACATATTCCACAGCCTATACAGCCTGCAGAGCAAACAGCCTTTACGTCCTTACCAAACTCCTTCGAGCTGCACTCTACAATTGCCCCGGCTTCGTCGGGAACCATAGAGATAAGATGTCTCGGACATATAGCAACACACATACCGCAGGACTTACATTTGTCCCTGTCAACAACAGCCACTCCGTCAATTATCGAGATAGCTCCAAACTGGCAAGCCTGCTTGCATGAGCCAAAACCCATACAGCCAAAGCTGCAGGCCTTAGGTCCGCCGCCCGGTGCATTTGCAGCAAATCTGCAATCCTTAGGTCCCACATACTCATACGCATCCTTGGCTTTATTACAATCACCTGCACACATTACATGCGCTACCATTCTCACACCATCTGCATCGCCACCTACAATCTCTGCTATTGCCTTGGCCACTGCTTCACCACCTACAGGACAGCCATTCGGCTTTGCCTCTCCCTTCGCTATCGCAGCTGCAAGTCCGTCACACCCCGGATAGCCACAGCCACCACAGTTATTCCCCGGCAAAAGGGCTCTGACCTTTATCTCGTTTTCATCCACCTTAACCTTGAACTTCTCACTTGCGATACCAAGAAGGATTCCGGCGAATATTCCCACGGCACTGACTACTACCGCTGCCAAAATAATTGATTGTATATCCATATCCTCTGCCTCCTTATCTTATAAGACCTGACAGGCCCATAAATGCTATCGCCATAAGTCCGGCTGAGATAAGTACTATCGGAGCTCCCTTAAAGCTCTCCGGCACGTCATTTTTCTCTATCTTTTCTCTGATACCTGCCAGTATTATAATAGCTACCGCAAATCCAACCGCCGTAAATATACCATTTACAATAGACTCACCGATATTATAATCCTTCTGAACATTTGTAAGTGTTACACCAAGCACTGCACAGTTTGTAGTGATGAGAGGAAGGAATACACCCAGAGCCTGATACAAGGCAGGAACCGCCTTCTTCAAAAACATCTCAACAAACTGAACCAATGCGGCTATGACAAGTATAAATACTATCGTATTCAGGTAGGTAAGATTAAGCGGAACCAGTATAAAATTATATATAAGAGCCGCTACCGTTGAGGCTATGGTCATTACGAATATTACCGCTCCGCCCATTCCGGCTGCGGTGCTTATCTTCTTCGATACACCAAGGAAGGGACAGATTCCCATGAACTGACAAAGCACAACATTATTTACAAAAGCTGCTGATATCGCCAATAATATTATATTCATCTGCTACACCTCCTTAGCTTCCCTGCTGCCCTGACACATAGTATTCTGACAGCTTGCACAGTCCGCGAGCTTGCAAAGCTCAGGCTCGGTTCCCTGTTTTTTCGCCTTGCCGATATTTATCTTATTGATAAGTGCCACCAAAAAGGCAAGCACGAAGAACGCACCCGGTGCAAGTACAAATATAGAAATAGGTGCCACACTATCCGGCATAATCCTGATACCAAAGGCTGTGCCGCTTCCAAGGAGCTCTCTCACTATACCGATTGCAGTAAGTCCCACTGTAAATCCAAGTCCCATTCCTACACCATCAAATATCGAAGGAATAACTGAATTCTTGGATGCGTAGCTCTCTGCCCTTCCCAATATAATACAGTTAACAACTATAAGTGGAATAAATATTCCCAGACTGTTGTACAAGCCCGGAATATAAGCCTGCATCACAAACTGCACAAGGGTAACAAAGGATGCAATAATTACAATAAATGCAGGAATTCTTACCTTGTCCGGAATAAACCTTCTGAGTAATGATATGAAAAGGTTTGAAAGAGTAAGAATTACCGTAGTCGCAAGTCCCATACCGGCACCGTTAATAGCCGAGGTTGTAACCGCAAGCGTCGGACACATACCAAGCATCTGTACGAAGGTTGGGTTTTCTTTAACTATACCATTGTATAATCTGTCTGTTACTTTATTCATTACTTATACCCTCCTATCATACTCATAATATGCATAGCGGCATTTACACCATCTACAACAGCAGAGGTTGTAATAGTGGCTCCCGAAAGTGCATCTATCTCTGTATCATTTGTCTTGCCGAGCTTTGTATAAGTAAACTCTTCACATACAGGCACCTTAAACTGTGAGGTAAAGTCCTCACCCGTCGCCTGCATTCCAAGTCCTACAGTTTCATTTATGCTTAGGAAGGACAAACCGGTAATCGACCTCTTCTGTACCTTTCCGTCAACCTCCTTTGCAAGCGAAAATCCTATAACCATCTGAATATCTCCACCATAACCGTTACTGTTCGTAACTGTCATTATGACTCCGATTGTCTTACCATTTTCATCATTGGCAAAGCATACCTCATCAATTGTATCGTTCGGATATCCCTGCTCATGAAGAAACTTCTCATTCAAATGGTCATATCCGCCTATCTCCTCATCTGTGACAGGCACAACCTCTGCTGCATCAGGGAATACCTCCTTATAAGCCTCCTGCTTAGCCTTCTCATTTACGTCCGCGATAGGCTCTTTTGTAACATTGTATACGATACCGAGTGCCGCACCCATAACAAGTGTTATAACAAATATCGCTGCTATAGCCTTTATGATACCCTTGCCATCCATAGGTGCCTTTGAACCGGAAGTAGCTTCGCTGTTCTCCTCTGTCTTAGACTCAGCCTTCTTATCTTTCTTCTCCGCCTTGTTGCCCTTTAGCTCTGCACCATAGCCAAACGGTCTCGGCGCTGTAGCCTTCTCTATGAGAGGAACAAGTAAGTTAGATATAATAATCGCATATGATACACCCTCTGCACTCGCGCCAAATATTCGAAGCACAAAGGTAAGCAAACCTAAGATAACACCATATACTATCTTTCCAACTGATGTAATCGGCGATGTAACATAGTCCGTAGCCATAAACCATGCACCAAGCATAAGTCCTCCACCGCACAACTGCGCAAGTGTAAAGTCAACAACTGCCTTACCTGTTGCAGCGGCATATATAGCTATCGCTGATGCAAATGTACCTATGTATACAAGAGGTATCTTAGGACTGATTACCCTTCTAAGCATAAGATATACGGCACCAAGAAGAAGTGCTGCTGCCGAGGTCTCACCGATTGTTCCTCCGGTAAATCCTAAGAACATATCCCTAAGCTCTACGCTTCCACCCTGCTTTAATACAGTGAGCGGTGTAGCTGAAGTAACTCCGTCATATACAAAGGTTGTCATATATTTTGTAAAAGAAAGAAGCAGGAAACATCTTGCCGCAAGGGCAGGATTCATAAAGTTCTGTCCCAAGCCACCGAACAGCTGCTTAACAACTATAATTGCAAATGCCGAGCCAAGTATTGCCATCCATACAGGAAGCTCAGGCGGCAGATTGAGTGCAAGCAACAGACCTGTTACAGCCGCCGAGAAATCAAGCACTGTAACCTTTTTCTTCATAGCCTTCTGATAAAGGGCCTCAAAGCCTACACATGACAGGATACATACCGCAACCAAAAGCGCCGCATGCAATCCAAAGTTATATAAGCCCACAACCGTAGCCGGTATAAGAGCTATGATAACATCAAACATAATATCTGAAGTAGACGTCTTACTTCTCACATGAGGAGAAGAAGATATTTTCAAAGTGTTTTCCATATTCTTTTCCTCCTCTGCTATTTCTTCTTATTTGAGAGCACAAGCTTTCTCATACCGGCTATTGTCTGAGTCAGATGACGCTTAGCGGGACATACATATGAGCAGCATCC
>CAMALN010000065.1 GCA_945836565.1 uncultured Lachnospiraceae bacterium | reverse complement strand
TTTATCCTATATTTTATCCTGTATTATTTAGCTTAAGCTTCCTTTGACAAACAAGGGTACACCCATCACAACCTCAGCTACACAATTAGCATTTTCAGCAAGCTTCACATTTATCGAACCAAGTGCTTCCATATATAGCTTTGTCACTTCATCGTATCTTAATCCGTCTTCAAATATATTGTCTGATACCACCACAAGTCTTCTAACCTTCTTTGCTAGCTCTGTTATATCACCATATACCTTGTCAATGATTTTCCTGCTATATGCTTCAAGGTCGTTATGCATACTCTTCTCAACTTTTGTCTCAGCTTTTGCCTCACCGTATATTTCGTCAAAGCCAATGTCAAAGAATTCATTTGCTACCAGATTGGAAAGGTCTTCAAGCAACACGACAGAATCCTCTATGTCACCTTCATTATCCAATGCCTTTGATATGTCCGTTGCACACTCTATAGTGATGAAGCTCTTGCCCTCTCTCATGCGACGATGCTTTTCAACGCGTTTTGCACCCTCTTCACCTTCACATCTCATAGTAGCTATGTAATATTTCTTAGAAGCGCCTGCAAGCTTCCCACATACATGCTCCGCATATGCCGATTTGCCACTTCCGCTTCCGCCTACAATAAGTATCATATCTTACTTTCCAAACCTTTCATACGGCTTCATCGATATATCCTCAAAGCTTCTGTTGTTATCATATAGTGCCATAACTGTATCAAGTATACCAAGCAGCATAACCGCTCCGGTTCCCTCTCCGAGAGCCATACCTGCATCTATACATGCATTAAGCCCAAGCTCCTCCAGCAGCATCTCACAGAGTGGTTCTCGGCTCTTGTGTGATGCTATCATATAATCCTTCGCACCTGGTCTAAGCTGCTCTGCCACATATGCTGCTACAAGACTTATGGCGCCGTCTACCACAACAGGTATCTCATATCTGCACCCTCCAAGATACACTCCGACAAGTCCGGCTATATCCAGACCGCCTACACAGCGAAGTACCTCCGGTGCTATAAAATCGTATAGCTTATATCTGTCGTAGGCCTCCTGTACTACCTTGCGTTTTTTCAAGAGTCCTTCGTCCGAAAGTCCGGCTCCTCTTCCTACGACAGCACAGGCATCAAGTCCAAGCAAGCCTGCCGCTATGGCACTGCTGGTTGTTGTATTTCCTATACTCATCTCGCCTGTTGCAAGCATGGTATATCCTTTTTCCTTACATTCTCTTACAATTTCCATACCGGTACATATTGCCTGATACATTTCCGCCTCAGACATGGCCGGCTCTATGGCGAAGTTTCGAGTGCCCTTTCTCACCTTTTTATCTAATACTCCATCGAAGACTTCATCAGAATTAATACCTATGTCTACCGGTATGGTATCACAGCCTACCGCCTTCGCCATATGGCATACATTTGAACGGCCTATACCCATGTCACGCGTTACTATGGCAGTAACCTCCTGACCGGACTGGCTTATGCCTTCCTCTACAACTCCGTTATCGGCACACATGATTATAAGCGCACGCCTGCTTATATCCGGCTTTTCGGTTCCGAGTATGGCGCCGATTCTTGCAACCATATCCTCAAACACTCCCATAGAATCAAGTGGCTTTGCCATAGCATCCCAGTTACGCTTTATCTGTGCTCTGATATTATCTGAGGGTGCTTTTACCTGCCAGCCATATATCTCATGCTTTAATTCATTTAAATCAAATTGTTCTATACGCTCCATAATATATTTTATACCTTATAAAAATCACAAAAATATTCACAATGCTTAATTATAAAAACATTAGTTAATCCTATATTAAATATCTAACTGCTTTCATCTAAAATCACTATCTAATACAAAATAATTTTTATCTAACATCTATCATCTATTATCTTGTATATCTCACTCATATCCATATGCTCACGAAGAATATCAGCAAGTCTGTCATACTCCTGCTCTTTATATGCCTTGTAATTGACATCTCTTGCAAATGAAGCCTCCACTCCATTTTGTTTTGCCAGATACTTGACTATACTGACTGCTATATCTCCCTCGTCAAAGAATCCATGAATGTATGTGCCGTATACATTATCCTTGTTTATCACTACATCATCTATAGCTTTTCCTTCAAAGCTTATGCATGACATATCCGCAGCTTCATCCAAGTCCTGCCTAATGTATCTGCTTATGCCATGATGTATCTCATAGCCAGTGTATTTCTTCCCGGACAGGAATTCAAACGGTCCCGTCACAGCTCCTATATCACCATCTACATTTACGGTATGCTTTTGCTTAACCAGTATAGTATATATATCCAAAAGTCCGAGACCCTTCGTCTCGTATACGCCCGATTCAATCTTGTCAGGATCATATATCATCTGGCCAAGCATCTGGAAGCCGCCGCATATACCGAATATCGGTATGTAAATGCTGTATGACTTAATTGCATCCACAAAGCCGCTTTCCTTAAGCCAATTCATATCCTCCAACGTATTCTTACTTCCCGGAATGATAATCATATCCTTGCCGAGCAATTCCCCCGGCCTGGTAACATAGTGAACTGCCACTCCATCTATGATTTCAAATACCGTAAAGTCTGATATGTTTGACATCCTCGGAAGCTTTATAACAGCGATATTTACATATGCATCCTGCTTTTTCTCAAACCTTTCAGTCTGACTGTCCTCATCATCTAAGCTTATATCCATATAAGGTACAACACCGACTACCGGACATCCACCTCTTTTGTTAAGCTCATCAATGCCTGAAGCAAGCAGACTCTTGTCGCCTCTGAATTTGTTGACTACAAGTCCCTTCACCATTGCCTTCTCATCTTCCTCAAGAAGCATAAGTGTTCCCAAAAGCTGTGCAAATACACCGCCTCTGTCTATATCTCCTACAAGAAGTACCGGGGCATTAGCAAGCCTTGCCATACCCATATTCACTATGTCGTTTTGCTTTAGATTTATCTCCGCCGGACTTCCGGCTCCCTCGATGACGATTATATCATACTCAGAGGCCAGGCTGTCATAGGCATTCTTGATGATAGGCAGGAGTCCCTTCTTAAACTCAAAATAATCCACCGCTGACATATTTCCTATAGCCCTGCCATTAATGATAACCTGCGAGCCCACATTATTGGTAGGCTTAAGCAATATAGGATTCATCCTGCAATCCGGCCTAACACCCGCTGCCTCAGCCTGCATAACCTGCGCTCTTCCCATCTCAAGTCCATCTTCAGTTATATACGAATTAAGCGCCATATTCTGTGACTTGAATGGTGCAACCTTATATCCTTCCTGTTTGAATATACGACACAAGCCCGCCACTATAAGACTTTTTCCGACTCCGGACATAGTGCCCTGTACCATTATAACCCTTGCCATATCTTATAATCCTCTTCCTCTATATCAAATAATTCCTTGATATAATTATCCGCGAATACCTCTTCACTTGTACCAATTTTATCTATGTGACCATTCTTCAGGCATACAATCCTATCCGACACAATCCTTGCAAGCTCAAGCTCATGCAGAGACATCAGGATTGCTATACCCTCATCCTTAGCCAGTTCCCTGATAAGCCTTATCATTGACAGCTTATGCTTTATATCCAGATATGAGGTAGGCTCATCAAGCACCATAAGCTTAGGCTCCTGACACAATGCCCTCGCGAGCATAATTCTCTGCCTTAGTCCGTCACTTGTCTTCATAAAATCACACCCTGCTATATCCTCAGCATGAACTCTTGCAATTGCAGCATCCACCTTATTCCAGTCTTCCTTAGATAGAACTCCCATTTTGTTCGTGTATGGATATCTGCCGTTTGCCACAACCTCTCTGCAGGTCATAAGCTCTGTGCGTACCCTGTCCGTCATAACAACAGAGGTAAGCCTTGCCATTTCCGAGGCTGACATATCCTTGACAGCTTTATCCGCAATATATGTCTTACCTGCTACAAGCGGCAGCTGTCCTATGACTGATTTTAATATAGTCGACTTTCCCGAGCCATTTGGACCTATCAGCGTTACAACCTCGCCTGCTTCTATCTCAAGCTCTATCCCATCTATAATCACCTTACGATTATAGCCTACTGCAACCTCATCTAATCTAACCATACCCCACCTCTTCTACTGCTGCCTGTTTCGCCTGAGTATCATATACAACACAACAGGGACAAGCAAAATCGCCGTAACAGAGCTAATCGCAAGCTCTGTCGGTGCAAAGCATACTCTCGCTATCCCATCACACAAAAGCATAATAGCCGCCCCACCTAAAAAGCATCCCGGTATCATCACTATAGGCTTGGAGGTTTTAAGCATTAGCTTTACGAGATGTGGAACTGCTATACCTACAAATGATATAGGTCCTGCAAATGCCGTCACACAGGCAGACAATAGACTGGATAAAAGTATGATGCTAATACGTACAGCTATAATATTTACTCCTACACTTTTGGCATAGCCCTCTCCCATCGAAAGCGCACCGATAGGCTTTGACAGACAAAATGTAAGCAACACTACAACAAGTACAAGTATGCTCATGCTTCTTACATTCTCCCATGTGGTGCCTGAAAAGCTTCCCTGTGACCAGTTATGAAGATTAACTATATTCGCATCATTTGCAAATGTTATGACGAAATCAGTAATCGCTGAGCAGATGTAACCTATCATAACTCCACACACAATAAGCATGGACATATTTCTTACTCTTGATGATATAAGCAGCACAAATCCCATTGCGATAAGTGAACCGATAAAGGCTGCCGCAACCATTCCGCCCGAGGTAATGCTTATGCCACGATTTAATGTATATATAAGTGCCAGGGCAACTGTAAGCTTTGCTGACGAAGCTACACCTAATATATATGGTCCCGCAATCGGATTTGAGAAATAAGTCTGCAACAGGTATCCCGCAACAGACAAGGCCCCACCTAATATAAGTGCTGCCATAATTCTAGGCAGCCTTATGGACCACACTATACGCATCACAGTCTCGTCACCTTTTCTGTATACCATAATATTCCAGACCTCGGACAAAGAAAGCTCTACACTTCCTGAGTTTATGTTCCAGAAAATAAGTGCACAGATTGCGAAGCCCAATGCGATATATATACCAACATATCTCTTCATCGTTTTATCCTATCCTTTTTGATTCATCCTCTAATCAAGCTTATATAAATATACCATATTCGCATTATCTTCACCATTCAAAATACTGCTAAGCTCCATGGCAAACTGACTCATCCCAAGCGGCTCCTGAAAGAAATTTCCCGATGTGCAATACACCTCTTTATTCTTCACAGCCTTAAAATCCGAAAGTATCGGACACAAAGCAACTATGTCTGATATTGAATTAACCTGTCCCATAATCGAACTGTTATATATCAGGACGTCTGCATCCTTCGCTCCTGCATAGAATGCCTCCTGCTGTAGGTTTACTGTGGCAAGAGCATTGTCTTCTTCCTCGCCAAGATTCTCAAATATATACCTGCCCCCAGCCATAGCTATAAGTCTTGCGATGTAATCCTTTGACTTTCTGACATTTATATAATTGTTACTTGTAACGTAGAAAAAAGCAACTGAAAGCCCGGTGTTTTCCTTAGCCATAACCTGCTCCATATCAGAGATTATCTGATCATAATAAGCTATGGCCTCGTCTTCACAGTCAAACAATACTCCATACAGCTTTATCCACTCCATTCTGCCCAGAGGATTTTCCTCATAGCTTGAGCGCTCTACCAAAACCGGAATGCCCAGATCCTGCAATTTCTCCATAGCTTCAGGGTTATGAGTTATCATAGTGTTTTCTATCGCCAGCTCACAGCCCTTGTCCAATATGAGCTCATAGTCAGGCATATTGTATTTGCCCGCGTATAATATATCTCCCTTTTGCATGGCTTCCTTTATATCCGGAAGATACCAGTCCTCTTCCTTGATTCCGGACAAAAGAACTCTGTCTACAGCATTAAGCTTTCTAAGATAATCCATCGATGAGCTTGATGCCATGTACACATTATCAACAGGCGTCCTTAACACTGTGGCGCCCTCCGGTATCTCCCTTGGCATAGCCGAAGTCTTTGGGACAAGTAAAAATCGGCTGTCCTCTCCTATAGTAAGCAGCCGAATATCTCCCTCATACATATCTATTGTATAACCGGTAGCATACGAGAGAGCAAGCTCTCCCGTACGTACCAGTTCTATCCTTTCTTCATCATCCTCCGGATTAGACACACTTTTGCAGCCGCACAAAAGCATGGCAAACAATGCTACACATACTGTAAGCCTTACAAAAGCCCTGATTCGACTTAATCCATCCTTCTTACACATATTACTCTCCGTCTGTAAATGCATCAGCCGGAATATTAGCTGACTTAAAGCAAAGCTGTCTGTCATACCACTTTTCCTTCTTCTTGCTAAATGCACTGCATTCTATCTCACTGTCAAGAGCCTCTACAGGAACTGTAAATGTATGTGTTCCATCCGGCTGTTCCTCAAAGCCGATGTACTCTGTATCAGCAGCATTTTCCGCCTCTTCGCCTGTTCCCATATACACATAGAGATATCCAGTTCCTCCCATATGCATAACTGCCTTCATAGAGCCATTTTCTACAATAAGCTCACAGGCTTCAATATTGAACATAGATGAGCTTGATGCAACTTCTATATCATAGGTTCCATCCTTTATTTTATCACCGGAAATCGGAACCATATCCTCTGTCACAACCGACTCTGTCTCTAAGGAAGCATCAGAAGCTGTTGCAGTAGTTTTTGCAAGTGGCTCAGCATTCATAGCAGCTCCGGCATGCTCAACCAACAAAGCTCTTATGGCTTCTATCTCGCCTAAGCCCTTTATAACACAATTCACCTCAAAACCTTTTGCTTCAAATGCCGTCTTCCAGCTTTCCTCATCGTCACCTGACATATCGTTATTCGCATGGTCTCCCGCAACTATCATTAGCGGTTGAAGCACAACCCTCTCGTATCCGCCTGCCTCAACAGCTGCCATAACATCCTCAAGGGTAGGCGAGGCTTCTACGGTTCCTATAAAGTAGTTCGTATATCCCTTATCAGTAAGCATCTGCTGAAGCTTAGGATATACCGCATTTGAATCAGCACCTGTTCCATGTCCCATAAAGCAGATAGCTGTCCTTCCGTCATCGTAAGCTGCTGTATCCTTTGTTATGGCATCTATTACAAGCTCAAAATCCTCGTCACTAGTAAGAAGCGGCTCTCCGATTCTAATAGTATCAAAGGAATTAACATATTGATTTAATTCTGTTACCAAATCGTTGTACTCATATCCATTCATAAGATGAGTCGGCTGTACTACAAGGTTCTTTACATTGTTTGCAACAGCTCTGTCAAGTGCCTCAGTTACATTATCCATTACCTCGCCGTCCCTGCTCTTTACATGGTCTATGATAATCTGAGAAGTAAAGCCTCTTCTTACCGAATATGTATCTCCAAATGCTGTCTCGATATCATCCTCGATAGCACCTATCGTCTGTACTCTGTTGTCGTTGAAGCTTGTTCCAAAGCTTACTACCAGAAGCTCATTTTCTCCTATTCCATCCTGATTTCTCGGATTATCCATGGACGCATCTCCTGTGTCATAGTTTTCCTCATCCTCTGCTTCTATTCCATCCTGCTTAGCTGTAGTATCCTCCTTCTTACCTCCACAGCCTGTCATAATCGTTGCAGCCAAAACGATTGAAGTTAACATACCATAAAACTTTTTCTTCATGCTCTTTCCTCCTAATATAAATTATTCCGGGCATTGTATTTGCACACCCGATTATGCCACGCATAATCGCGCATAATCACCTCCATTTCGCTACGCTTCATGTCGGTGATTATACATTCGCCAAATATGGATATATATACAGAATTATATAAATAT
>CAMALN010000064.1 GCA_945836565.1 uncultured Lachnospiraceae bacterium | reverse complement strand
GTTGGGTTGATGACAAGAGGAACAATAAGCTATGAAGTATCATTTTATACCACCAAAGGGGTGGATGAACGATCCGAATGGAACAATATATATAGATGGTGTATACCACCTGTTCTATCAGTATTACCCTGATGGAAGAATCTGGGGACCTATGCACTGGGGACATGCTGTAAGCAAGGATTTGGTTGAATGGGAGCATAAGCCTATAGCACTTTATCCTGATGAGTTAGGCTATATTTTCTCAGGATCGTGTATCTATGATAAGGATAATGTATCAGGCTTGGGAGATGAAAATCATGCTCCCCTTATTGCTATGTATACGAGTCATAATCCGGACACAGGCGAACAGCAGCAGAGTATAGCTTACAGTCTGGATTTTGAGCATTTTACAGCTTACGAGGGTAATCCTGTCATAGCGAACACAAGGGATATGGATAGCTTTGAGAAGGAGTATCGTGATCCGAAGATATTTGAGAATCCTATACTGGGCGGATACAGCATGGCGCTTGCGGTAGATAGGATAATAGAGTTTTATCATAGCGTGGATTTGATACATTGGGAGAAGACAGGCGATTTTGCGCCGGGCGAAAAAGGCTTTGACGGAATGTGCGAATGCCCGGATTGCTTCTCCATAAGAATAAGTGATGAGACGGATGAAGAAACAGGGGATATTAAAGAAAAGTGGATACTTAGCATAAGTATGATACTAGATGCTGACAAGGTTGGTATTCCTGTTGCAGACAAGGGATATACAAATTCACATGTGATGCAGTATTTTGTGGGATGCTTTGACGGACGAACATTTATAGATGAACAGGGTTATGAGAAACCGCTTATCCTTGATTATGGAACGGATAACTATGCCATGGTAAGCTTTGCCAATACCGAGGACAGACTTATGATAGGATGGGGTGAAAATTGGGATTATGTAAACCATACGCCGGCAAAGAAAAGCCGTGGCAGGATGAGTTGCACGAGAAGGCTTGAGCTTGTTAAAACCCCAAAGGGATACAGATTAAGGCAGCAGCCTTACAACATAGAGCCTGCACATTATGCAGTTAACAATGGAGAAAGCATAGAGCTTCGTACAGTGAACGGAGGAAGTCTTGTAATCAGTGTGACAGATGATGAGATAAGTGTTGACAGAAGTGAGGCTGTACCGGAGAAGCTGTATGGTAAGGACGAAAATGCTGACTATGTACATATGTGTGCGAAGCGCATAACCGGAGGCGTGTGTAATATAGATATCGTAGAGGATGATGGGTATTACGAGATATTTGCTGATTCAGGCTTAGAGACCTTCAGTGTTATGACATACACGAGGGGAAAGGTTTTCGGAGTCGGAGTAGGACCGGGAGATCCGGAGCATATGACATTAAAGGCACTTAGAATATTGAAGGAATGTGATGTGATTGCGATTCCTTCATCAGATAAGACCAATTGTACGGCATATAATATTGTGTGTAAGGCGGATAGAAGTCTTAGTGATAAAGAAGTAATTGAGATAAATATTCCTATGACTAAGGATATGGTTGTTCTTGAAGCTGCATATCGTGAGGGAGCAGATAAGCTTGAAAAGCTTCTGGATGAAGGAAAATCAGTCGCATTTTTGAATCTGGGCGACCCGACAATATACGGAAGCTATATGTATATACATCATATGATAACGGATGATGGTTACGGGGCAGAAATTATAAATGGAATATCTTCATTTACAGCTGTTGCAGCCGGGCTGGAAAGCTCGGTTGGAGAGCGGGATTCATGCATACATATATTGCCTATGAATTACAGTACAGATAAGCTTTATGATGAGCTTAAGGCTTATGCCGAAAACGGAGATACCGTGATTATGATGAAGCCCTCGGGTGATATCTTAAAGCTCGTAGATATATTATCCAAGCTGGAAGCCGAGGCACTTGTAAAAGCTGAGGCTGTAATTAATTGCGGTATGGAGGATGAAATTATCGTGAAGGATATAAAAAACATGCCGGACAAACCGGGGTATTTCGTTACTGTAATTATTAAAGCGTGTAGGTAATATATAATTATTGCTTGCATATAATGCGGAGGAGAATATGTCTAGTTTATCAGAAGAGTTATTCCCCATCGGATTCAATGAATTTGATATGATGATTGAGGGGATAAGACTATTATATAAAAGTGAAAATGGTATGAATTATGTGGTATGCGTAAATGACAGTGACGTGTCGGGCATCAAGGATATCGAAGCGGTAGAAGGGCTTAAGCAAAATATCGCAGAGACATTATCTCATACATCGATAACTACTTATGAATATCTGACCATAATAATAGCAGATGACAGTGCATCGGTAAGAGCTATTGCAACCACTATATCAAATTGCTGGCTGATAGACCGTACTAATCGTCAGCTTATAATATATGAGAATCAGCCGGAGGATTTTGCGAACATAAAACACATAATAGAAGAATGTGTGTATGGACGTGAACAGAAGGCTGGGAAAAAAGCAGAAATACCTAAGCCAAAGGCAAGTGATATCTTTAATTTTACAAATCTTTTAATAGTGGTAAATTTTATTGTTTATGCATGTACGGTAATGGGTGCTAAAGGTAATGTTTCAATGATTTTATATAAGTCAGGAGCTCTTCGACCGAGAAATGTTATCTACGGCGGAGAGATATATAGGATGTTTACAAGTATGTTCCTTCATGTGGATGCATCGCATATCTTAAATAATATGCTATGCCTTTTCGTATTCGGCAGAATTCTTGAGAAGGAGTGGGGGAAAATTAAGCTGCTTGCAGTATATCTCTTAGGTGGGCTTGGCGGTTCGCTGCTTTATTGTGCAAGCTATAGAATAACCGGTACAGACAGTATGGCTGTAGGTGCCTCCGGCTCAGTGTATGCTTTGTTCGGCGCTATGATAGTGCTTACTGTTATGCTACCTGAGCTTCGTAAGCAGGTAAACGGAACCACACTGCTTATTGTAGTATTTATATCTCTGTTCCAAGAGATAATATTTGGTCAAAATATCGCCATAGAGGGTCATGTAGGAGGCTTTATCACAGGCGCAATATTAGCATTTTTTATACAGAATATAGATAATCTGATAAAGGAAAACAAAGAACAAAATTATATAAGATAACATATAATAAAAACGATACGAAAAGGAGAAAAGACATGGTAAAGATTACAGACACAATTAAGTACATTGGAGTTGATGACAAGGATATCGACCTCTTTGAGAGTCAGTATGTGGTACCGGAGGGAATATCATATAATTCTTATCTTATATTAGATGAGAAAAACACACTTATGGATACAGTGGATGCGCGCTGTATAGATGAGTGGGTTGGAAAGCTTAAGGCTGAGCTTGGTGATAAGAAGCTTGATTATGTGGTTGTATCACACGTTGAGCCTGACCACGCGGGCGGTATAGCTACCGTTGTGGAGCTTTATCCTGATGTTACCTTAGTTGGAAATGCGAAGACCTTCCAGATGCTTCAGCAGTTCTTTGATTACAGCATCGATGGATGGAATAAGCTTGTCGTTAAAGAGGGTGATGAGCTTAATATTGGCTCACACACATTGACATTTATGCTGGCACCTATGGTTCACTGGCCGGAGGTTATGATAAGCTATGAGAAGAGCGAGAAGGTGCTTTTCTCTGCGGACGGCTTCGGTAAATTCGGAGCGCTTGAGCTTACGGCGGATGATGATTGGGCATGTGAGGCCAGAAGATACTATTTCAACATAGTCGGGAAATATGGTATGCCTGTACAGACCTTACTTAAGAAGGCAGCAGCCTTGGATATAGCTGTAATATGTCCGCTTCACGGACCGGTATTAAATGAGAATCTTGGGTACTATATAGATACATACAATACATGGAGCAGTTATACACCGGAGAACAAGGGAGTGCTTGTAGCTTATGCTTCCATCCACGGAAATACTGCTAAGGCGGCAGAAAAGCTTGGAGAGCTTCTGCGCGAGAAGGGTGTTGAAAAGGTTGTAGTTAGTGATCTTGCAAGAGAAGATATGGCAGAGGTTATAGAGGATGCATTCAGATATGACAGAATGATTCTGTGTGCGGCAAGCTATGATGCGGGAGTGTTCCCATGTATGCAGAAGTTCCTGAACCATCTGCAGGCTAAGGCATATCAGAAGAGAATTGTAGGTTTGGTTGAGAACGGCTCATGGGCTCCATCTGCAGCCAAGACTATGAGACAGATACTCGAGACCATGAAGGATGTTGAGATAGTTGAGCCTGTAGTTACTATTAAGTCAGTTATGAAGGCATCGGATATTCCTGCACTTGAAGAATTAGCTGGTGTAATTGCCGGCAAGTAAGCAACAATAAACTGATAAGTGATGTAACACATATACGGAGAATACATGATGAAAATACTCGTGTTAGGCGGTAGTTATTTCCTTGGCAAGGCTTTCGTAAACCTTGTCGGGAATGAATTAAATAAGAAAGACATTATAAACGAAGATTGGCATATTACAGTGTTAAACAGGGGTAACAGACCGCTGGACATCGAGAATATAGAACAGCTTAGGATGGACAGACATGATGAGGCGGCACTTCGAGGACTTTCCGGCAGGCATTTCGATGTGGTTGTGGACTTTTGTGCTTATGAAGCTCAGGATATAAGGCTCTTATATGAAAAAGGTGGTATAAGCACTGAACAGTATATTCTTATCAGCACTGTAGATGTGTACAGGAGAAATACAGGTATCTGTCTGGATGAAGCTGCCGAATATGAGACCAGGCAGTTTGCGGGACCGCAGGGTGCGTATATATCGGGCAAAATCGATGTCGAAAAGGAGCTTATAGCTCTGGCAGAGCAGGAAGGCTTCAGGTACACAATATTCAGACCGGCTATAATATACGGACCGGACAATTATGCGCCTAGGGAGAGTATATATCTAAGGTGGATTACCGAGGCAGGACAGATATTGCACCCGGTAGATGCAACGGGACATTTTCAGCTTGTGTATGTAGGAGATGTGGCTAAGGCAATAATGCTTGCTATGGGAAATGCAATGGCATATAACAGGTGCTTTAATCTGTGCGGAAAAGAGCTTGTGACATATGATAGCTGGTATGAGACATTGAAAAAGCTTTTTAGTGCTGAAGCAGGACTTTCGTTTGAGAGGATAGATGTGCCTGTTGAGACTGTCATAGAGAAGAATATTCCTCTTCCGTTTCCGCTTCTTAAGGAAGAATCTGAGTGGTATGACGGTAGCGCGGTGGAAAGCATGGGACTTAACTATACAGATTTGTATATGGGATTAAAATATACTTTTGGAATGATATAGTGTATATATATGATGCAAGAGGTAAAAATCATGGACATAAATGAAGTTTATAGAGAGCTTGATGGCTTGTTCAAGGATGGCAGGCTTGATGAGGTTGAGGATTTTCTGAAGCAGAAGCTTGCACTTGCAGATAACGAGGGTGATGTAGGAGCAAGGCTTGGTATACTTAATGAGCTTATCGGATTCTATAGAGAGATGACGAGGAAAACGGAGGTTGAAGAAGCTGCAAAGCAGATTATGGAAGCCTTGGAGCTGTCCGGATTATCCGGAACTATAGAAGCGGGAACATCTCTTATGAATATTGCAAATGCATATCGTTTTCTAGGGGATTATGACAAAGCTATAGAAACTTACAAGAAGGTAGAAGATATATATACAGGTCATCTGGATAAGGATGATTTCAGATGGCCAAGTCTATATAACAATACGAGCCTCGTATATAGCGCGATACAGGATTATGACAGGGCAATCAATTATTTGAACAAGGCACTTGAATTGGCGCTTAGCCACGAGGATGCGGACATAGAGATTGCTGTAACCTATACTAACATAGGTCAGGCTTATATGTCTGCGGGAGATTATGAGGCAGCAGAGGCTTCACTTGTGGAAGCGGAGAAGATATTTGCTGCAGGTGGCAAGACAGATTATCATTACAGCGGATGTGCCAATGCTTATGGTGCCTTATATACTCTGAAGGGTGACTATGAAAGGGCTGTGCGTTACTATGAGGAGGCACTGCTTAATATATATGATACAGTCGGTATAACAGATAATTACAAGGCAGTACATGCAAATCTTATGGTAGCTTATGATAAGGCCGGGATACCGACATATAATGATATGCTTTCTCTGTGTGAGGGTTTTTACAAAGCCTATGGAGAGAAGCTGATATCGGATGAATTCGCAGATTATGCGGATAAAATAGCTGTGGGTCTGTGTGGAGAGGGTTCGGAATGTCTTGGCTTCGATGATGATATATCACTTGATCATGACTGTGGACCGGGATTTGCGATGTATGTAAATGACGAGGTTTATGCTGCCATAGGTGATAAGCTTCAGGAGTGCTATGACAGACTGCCCAGAGTATTTGCCGGATATATTAGAAAGAATATGCACTACGCAGGCGGAAGAGTCGGCGTATGTAGGATAAATGATTTTTATAATCGGGTTTTAGGCGGAGCACATATACCTGAGAATGAAAAGGATTGGCTTGATATACCTGAATATGCTCTTGCAACAGCAGTGAGCGGAAAGGTATTTGCTGATCCGGAGGGTGAATTTAGCAGAATAAGAGCATATCTGAAGGGGTATTATCCGGACAGAGTGTGGTATGAGAGATTATCGAGAGAGCTTCTGGGTATGGCTCAGACAGGACAGTATAACTATGGCAGGATGATGACCAGAAAAGAGTATGTAACGGTCGATGTTATACTTGGGCAGTATATGCAGCATCTTATGAATGTTGTATTTCTGCTTAATCGTACCTATGCCCCATATTATAAGTGGACACATAAGGCTATGAAGAAGCTTGAACGGTTGCCTGAGTTAGCTTATGTATTGGAGGCTATAGCGGATATGCCTTCTCAGAGAGAAGCATGGGAGGACAAGACATATACAGGGCTTGTAAATGAAGACGATATGGTGGCGATGACGATAGAGATTATTGCCAGGATGATAGTGGATGAGCTGCACAGCATGGGATTATCCAAGGTACAGGATACCTATCTTGAAGCACAGGCTATGGAGGTTGCTAAGCATATGAGTGAGATTAATCAGAATAACGAGAATACAGATAAGAATAGAGAGCTTACACGGGATGAGAAGATAGCTTTAATTATAGAGCTTGAATGGAATCAGTTTGATCTCGTGAAAAACGAAGGGGGACGTGCATCCTGCCAGGATGATTGGAATACATTTTCGCTTATGAGGAAGAGTCAGTATATGACATGGACAGATGACATGCTTTCTGAATTCATATATCATTTTAATACCTGTATAAGCTCAGGAAGAAATATTATAACCGAGAAGTACGGAAGGATGATGGAGTCTACCTGCCCTGAAAGGTACAACCAGATAAAAGACAGCTTCCCTGTAATAAGTGATGAGAGAAAACGTATACAGGAGACTATAATTGCTATCCAGGTTGAGTGGATGGAGGAGTTTGCAGCAAAGTATCCGAAGATGGCTGCCAATGCCAGAAGCATACATACGAGTGAGGATACACCGTATAATACCTCATATGAGACATATTTAAGAGGAGAGCTTGGAACCTATTCGCCTGAGCTGCTTGATTTGTATGGACATTTTATAGCTAAGCTAGCAAAGGAAGGTAAGAATCTCGCTTATGAAACGATGAACAATACCGCAGTTTTGTATGGTTATGATTCTGTGGAAAAAGCCGAAGAAGCGTTATAAAATAGCAGTAAAACATGGAAAAAGGGCTGTAGAACACAGCCCTTGGGTGATATACAATTAATTGTCGTCGCCACATACAAAACCATAGAAGGTGATAAGGTATAATCCGCTTAATCCTACAAGAGTATATATAACTCTTGAGAAGGCGCCGGTACCAAATAATGCACTTACAATGTTGTAGTTAAAGATACCGATTATACCCCACACGATGGCACCTATTATGGTGAGTGTAAGGCAAATGATGTTTAAAAGCTTCATCTTT
>CAMALN010000063.1 GCA_945836565.1 uncultured Lachnospiraceae bacterium | reverse complement strand
TGGTTGTAAGGACATTAAATATAAAATGGCTGCGTATCTGGCTCATCATAGAGGCGATACGTCTTTCCGTAAGCTTCCTGTCCTTTTCTGCAAGCTCATGCTCCTTCTCCGCAAGCACAAGCTCCTGCTCACTGTAGTTAAATAAGGTCGCTATTCCCATTATAACTATGTACAGCAAAAACGCCAACAATGAAAACAAAAGTCCTGACGAATTACCCTTCACATAGAATGCAATGACATCTGCCACCACTCCCGCCACACAGATATAAGGTAGCTTATTTCCCACCTTTGCCTTCGCCCTTTGGGGATATACTACTTTCTCATATATTGCAGCTCCTATTGCGGTTATGACGCCGATTGCTATCATAATATGTGTAATTATAAGAGTATCTCGAATATCCGCTATCCCTGCAAACTGACACGACATCTGTATCATAGCTACAATGGTGGACAGGACGCAATATCTATCCATTATTCTTCTGCTCTTCTCGCTGTAATACTCCTCCATCCATTTCATAAGAGGAATCATACCAAGCATAAGCATCGTGACTGACAGGTAAAACATCAATACAGAATGCTTAGGGAAAATAAATGGTGTGAATCTCGTATCCGTAAGTCTCCATACTCCAAGCATCGCTGAAAAAACGCCAAGATATATAAGTCCCTTTCCATGATGCTTGCGAAGCTGGCTATAGCCCGCAACACATATGAATACAAGACCGACAAATATTGCCATGACACTCAAGATAAGCTGTGGCAAATCCTTCGACAGACGGTCTCTGTATATCGCAAGCCCTGAGCCTAAAAGGAACTCAACCTCCCTATTCCTAAAGCTTTCGTATACAGGTGTGATTTCAACCCGCACTTCTTTTCCCTCATCCTCACGATATATAGGTATCATTACCCAGTTGCTGCCTACGGTCTTGCTTAACCGGTTATCTTCAGAGGGTTTCAGGCTGAACACCGGCTCATTGTCCAGCCACACCTCAACATACTGATGAACTGTATAAAATGCCAGCTTTGTATCGATAGCAATCGTTTCATCAAGTCCAAATACATATTCCTTTATGACTCCTATAGGTGCCTCGGAATCCTCAATTTCATTGCAGGTATAGTTCTCTATGGTTATGTATCCGGAAGCAGCTCTTTCATTTTCATTATATACCTCATCCTTCGCCGACATAATCAACATAATTATCGCAGCGGCCATCGCCAAAAGCATTATAACAATCGATATTCCCGACAGATTAATACCTGTTTTTGTTTTGTTTTTTTTATCATCTTCTGTCATAGAAAATCTCCCTTACTTTAGCATTTTTGTCAAAAATTCCATCTGTTTGGATATGTATATTTGCTTCTGAAATATCAAAAAATAAATAGTGATGAAAATGAAAATAAATTATGCTATCAAACAAATAATACTCAATCTAATACTGTTTGTGCTGTGCGGTGCACTCTATTGCATGATAGAGATAATATTCCGCGGCTACAGCCATATCTCGATGTTTATCCTCGCCGGTTTTCTGGGGTTAACCTGCATCGATACCCCGAACAAAATCTGGGGCTTCGAGATGGATTATATGCTACAGGTTCTAATCGCCACTATACTATGCACCATTGCTGAAGGTATAACCGGGCTTATCGTAAATGTAAAAATGGGTCTTAGCATATGGGATTACAGTGGGCTTCCCGGCACCTTCTTCTGGGGACAATGCAATCTTTTATTCGTGCTTATATGGTCACTTCTAATAAGCTGTATCGCAATCTTCTTTTGCGATGCCTTCTGGTATTATGTAGGTGGCGAGGGCGAACAGCCCTACTACAAGATATTCAACAGGGAATTCCTAAGGTTTCCTAAAAGGTGAGCCAATGGGGACGGGAAAAGTAGCTTACTCAATCGATTTGAGAGACTCTGCCATGTCGATTGCTTCTATCTTGCCACGCATGACAATATCCACAAGCTTCAGGAATAGCAGCACGATAATGACACTTATCACAAAGCTTATCGGCATAACAGCTATCTTAAATGCCACCATATCGACCTGAATCTGTTGCATCACAAAGCTGTGTAGCCAGACTCCGAGTGGAAGTCCCACGACGATACCCATAAGGGTAAGCACAAGGTTCTCCCTAAACACATAAGCACCCGTCTCTCTCGGATAAAAGCCCAGCACCTTTATCGTGGCTATCTCCCTCACTCGCTCTGTAATATTTATATTACTCAGATTAAAGAGGACAATAAATGCAAGTGCTCCCGCACTGGCTATTACAAGCCATACAACCGCATCCATCATCTTCATCATATTCCCAACTCGTTCCTTCATCTCAGGAACTACCATAACATTCATAATCTTCGGCAGTTGTCGGAGCTTCGCTCCAGCCTCATACGCAGCCGTATCGTCGACTGTATTGATATATAAGGTATTCGGCGAACACTCCTTGTCAAAATACTCCTCATAGGTTCTCGGTGTCATAATGGCATAATGCCATACATAATTCTCGTATATTCCGCTTACATGAAGAGATACCTCGCCTGCCTCGTTGTCCGTGAGTGTTATATCATCTCCAACATTTACACCTGCAACCTCAGCTATCTTCTGGCTTAAGAAAACCTCACCATACGCAGGATATGTCTCATCTCCCTGAAGCAGGGAAAGCTTCATATAACCATCTAAAGCATTTTCCTCTGCGGCTACGAGATACACTGACTTTGTAGCCGTTTCGGTATGATATTCCACTGACGTCTTATATAGTGAAGCTATACCTGTTATATCATCGCCACAGATTTCCCGTACCTCTTCTATATCAGCTTCATCCACTGCATCCGAATATACCGCCTCCAAATCATGAATATCGATATCTCCGTACTGAAATTCCGCCAGATTCACTACAGAATCCCGTACGCCAAGTCCTGTCAATACCAATGCCGTACATCCGGCTATTCCGACTACCATCATAAGCATACGTTTCTTAAACCGGAATACATTTCTCGCTGTTACCTTATGCAGGAAGCGCATCCTCCTCCATACAGGCCTTATATGCTCCAGCAATATACGTTTGCCCGGCGCCGGTGCCTTCGGTCTGATTAATTCCGCCGGCATGCACTTAAGCTCATTCTTGCAGGCAAAATATGTAGTGCCCATTGAGCATATAAGTGACACGGCGATACATATTACCAAAAGCGGTAAAGAAAAATAATACTCAAGCCCGTCGCCAAAATTGTTCAGTATCCTGTATGCCTTCCATATAACATACGGAAATAGTCTTGTGCCGCCGAAAAATCCGATTACACATCCAATAATTGCAGAGGTTCCGGAATATATCATGTATTTACTTATTATCGTTGCATTTCCGTATCCCAATGCTCTAAATGTACCTATCTGGCCTCTCTCATCGTCCACCATTCTGGTCATAGTAGTAGAGCAGACCAATGCTGCAATCAGAAAGAAGAATATAGGGAATACTCGCGCTACTCCATCCACGATATTCGTATCATTGTCATAGCACATATATCCCGTATTACTGCTCCTGTCGAGTACATAAAGCTGTGGCTCCGGAAGTGGTATATCACTGCCACGAATGGCATTCATCCACTGATATCTGGGTTCAACTGCCTCAGCCAGATCCTCCTTCACAATCTCACTTATCGATTCTATAAAATCATCATATTCATCTGTATATATCTCATAGCTATCCTGGCACAGAAGATACATCTCCTTGTAATACTCTCCGCAAAAGCCCTCCGGAAGAAGGTATATAAAGCCATTTAATCTTCCGTTTCCAAGCGACGTAGTTCCACGCTCCAAATTTATATATACAGGTGTGTTCACCATACCAACAACCGTATAAGTATCATGCTTAAAGCTTTCCTTCACATCCTCGGTATTGTGCTCAGAGATACGAATCTCCTTTCCTATCATACTCTCATCAAACTGAAAAGCATCCAATACACACTCATTATCCGCCTCAGGCAATCTGCCCGCCTTAAGCTCAAGTGTATTCACCTCATTTGTTATGGAATTTGCCTTGACTACAAGCTCCGTGCCCTCATCATTTACATATAGGAAATCCTCGGTATACGCTCCCTCAGCGGCGAGCACATAATCCTGCTCCCTCATATAGGTTACTTCATCCTCATCAAAACCATATGACGAAAGCAGGCGGAAATCATACATTTTATGATCACGCATATATGTATCGGCAGTCTTAATCATACCCGGCTTCGTGACCTTAAGTCCTGCAAAAAAGCCCACTCCGAGCGCTATAATAGCCATAATTGCAAAGTATCTTCCCTTACTGCCGCCTATTGTTCTGAATATATTTTTGTGAAATGTCTTGTTCATAGCTTCTTACCTGTATTAATATCCTGTATTACTATTCTATATTACCATTCTATATCTTCAACCGGTACAACATTTTCATTTTTTACTACCGATGCAATCTTACCATTCTTCACCCTTATAACCCTGTCAGCCATGGCTGTAAGTGCAGAATTATGAGTAATGATAATAACCGTCATCTTATTCTCCCTGCTGCAGTCCTGAAGCAGCTTTAGAACTGCCTTTCCGGTCTCGTAATCAAGTGCTCCCGTCGGTTCATCGCACAGCAGAAGCTTAGGATTCTTGGCAAGGGCCCGGGCAATCGACACACGCTGCTGTTCACCACCCGAAAGCTGTGCCGGAAAATTGTTTTGTCTGTCCTTTAAGCCAACCTGCTCCATTATAAGCTCTGGATCAAGAGGCTCCTTGGATAGCTGAGACGCTATCTCCACATTCTCAAGTGCAGTAAGATTCGGAATCAGATTATAGAACTGGAATACAAAGCCTATATCCTGTCTCCTGTAGCCTGCCAACTGCTTTTTATTATACGACGAAATCTCTGTACCATCCAGATACACCTCACCACTTGTCAGCTTATCCATACCTCCAAGTATATTAAGCAACGTAGTCTTGCCGGCACCGGATTGTCCTACTATAACGCAGATTTCTCCCTTATCTATCTCAAAGCTTACATCATTAAGAGCAGTAACCTTAACATCCCCGCTCTCATAGGTCTTATATACATTTTTGAATTCTACATACTTACTCATCTGCTCTACACTCCTATCGAACCATATTTCAATTACTATAACACAAAAAAGCCATTGGGGACAGTAAAAAAGCCACTTTTCCCGTCCCCAATGGTCTATTCGTGTTCGCGTATAACCTTTCTTATCGGAAGAATCATATTCGGTGATACAGAAAGCTCATCAACGCCCATATCCAAAAATGTGTCTGTGAGGCTTGTGTCTGCGCCGAGCTCGCCACAGATACCTGCCCAGATGTTTGCTACGTGGGCATTGTCTACAACCAGCTTAATCATACGAAGCACAGCCTCGTGGTGTGAATTATAGAAGGTATCAAGCTTTGCATTCTGACGGTCAATAGCAAGAGTATACTGAGTCAGGTCATTCGTACCTATACTGAAGAAATCAACCTCCTCGGCAAGCAAATCGCTTATCATGACTGCTGCAGGTGTCTCAATCATTATACCCTGTTCAACATCCCCGTATTTTATGCCCGCATCATCAAGCTCCTTCTTCACTTCCTCGACGATTTGCTTAATCTGCTTTACTTCCTCCACAGATATAATCATCGGATACATAACGGCTATATTGCCATAAGCACTTGCCCTAAATATAGCTCTAAGCTGTGTCTTAAATATCTCAGGCTGTGACAGACAGATTCTTATCGCACGATAACCCATGGCCGGATTGTCCTCATGCTCCATATTAAAATAATCCACCTGCTTGTCAGCTCCGATATCAAGTGTCCTTATGATAACCTTCTTGCCCGCAAGAGTCTCGGCAACCTGCTTATAGGCTAGGAACTGCTCATCCTCGGTAGGATAATCCTTCGACTCCAGATAGAGAAATTCACTTCTGAAAAGTCCTATGCCGGACGCATCATTTTGCAGTACCGATGCAAGATCAGATACATTTCCAATATTTGCATAAAGCTTTATAGCTCTGCCACTCTTGGTAACATTTTCCTTACCCTTTAGGGTTTGAAGAAGCTCTCTCTTCTCTATGTCCTCCTGCAGCTTTTTCTTCATCTCCTCGATAAGCTCATCATCAGGCTCTAAATAAAGTGTGCCTGTGTAGCCGTCAACTATAGCCATCTTTCCATCCCAGGCCTCATCTATTTCAACACCAATAAGCGCCGGAATATTCATAGTCCTTGCAAGGATAGCAGTATGGGAATTCGAAGAACCAAGTCTTGTGACAAATGACAAAAGCTTAGTCTTATCCATCTGCACCGTCTCACTCGGTGCCAAATCCTCTGCTACAATTATCACAGGCTCATCACCTATATCACTTCCCGTGCTCTTTCCCTGAAGTATGGTAACCACTCGCTCAGATATATCCTTTATGTCAATCGCTCTCGCCTTAAAATATTCGTCATCCATATTTGCGAACATATCAGAGAAATTATCTGCGGTGGTAGCCACTGCATACTCAGCATTTACCTCCTGCTGACGTATAATATTGTATATCGAATCATTATAATCCTCATCCTCAAGCATCATCTGGTGAACCTCAAATACCTGTGCATTCATCTCACCAACCTCAGCAAGTGCCTTATCATAAAGCTCACCAAGCTGCTTTACTGCTGCCTCTCTGGCAGCCTCATATCGTGCAACCTCAGCCTCTGTATTCTCTACTCGAAGACGCTTTACCTGCTGCTGTTCCTTAGAATAATATAATATCCTGCCAATTGCTATTCCCTTGAATATTGATTTTCCATTGACCTTCTGCATAACACATCTCTCCAATCATATTATGTAGTGCCAAACCACTGTCTCCAAATATAGCAAGCGCCGAAGCACTTGCTATAAACACTGATTATTATCTATATAACAGTTTTTACAAATTCTCCTCGAAGAACTTCTTCATAGTCTCACCGTCTACTGCCTCGTTGTCGCCCTCGACAGTTACGGTTACCTCCATACCCTTCTTAACACCAAGGCTCATAAGTGCCATAAGCTTTGTAGCCTCTGCACTCTTGCCGTTGCAGCTTACTGTTACCTTTGAGCCAACCTCCTTAGCTGCCTTAACCAAAAGACCTGCCGGTCTTGCATGTATTCCTACCTCATCTGTAATTACGTAATTAAATGTCATTATAAATTTCTCCTTATAATATATTTAAATTAATCCGGCTGATACAAAGCCCTTGTATAATCCGTCTTCATCTACGGAAGCCGTAACTATATCAGCCATATCCTTTAAGCCCTGTTCGCTGTTGCCCATCGCAACACCGACATTTGCAGCGGCCAGCATCTCATAATCATTTGCTCCGTCACCAAAGGCCACTGTGTCTTCTATATCTCTTCCATAATAATTCATTATGCACTTTATACCCAATGCTTTATTCATATTTAGTGCAGATATTTCTCCTGAGCTTGCTTCTCCTGCAAATGAAAGAGTGTTTTTCACAACCGTATATTTGCTTTTAAGCTCCTGCATAACCTGCTCGCTCAGAACCTCCTCTGCAAAATAAAGCAACTTATACACAGGCTCCTTATAATCCCAGGCATCTTCAACATTAAGTATACCGACGAAATCATCCGGAAGCTTCGGATTGTGTTTCTTCATCTCATCAAGACAATTCTGCAAAAAGGAACACATCTTCTGTCCTCCGGTAATACCCTTTATCGTCTCATACACATAATCAATATGCTGCGACTTTAGATATGTCATAAGTGCCCTTACACTCTCCTTCGGCATAGGGATATCTCTTATTATCTCCCCATCCGCTTCGATGTAAGCGCCTGCTGAGCAAATAACTCCATCAAATTGCAGTTTCCACAGCATCTCCGGTATCTGTCCTTTTGCTCTTCCGGTGCACAGAAACACCTTGTGCCCATTTTGCTTTGCCTTATGTATGGCATTTTTTGCTGAATCAGGTAATACTCCCTGTCTGGTAACCAATGTTCCGTCCACATCTAAAAATATATATCTGCTCGTCATAGCC
>CAMALN010000062.1 GCA_945836565.1 uncultured Lachnospiraceae bacterium | reverse complement strand
TGTGTCTTAAGTCCCTGTGCTGCTGCCTCACCTGTTGCAAAGGATGCAACTGCTATCAAAGCGATTACAGCAAGCATACTTTCCATAAGCATCGCACCAAATGATACAGGCAGCATACTCTTTTCATTCTTAATCTGCTTTGAAGCAGTACCTGATGAAACCAATGAATGGAAACCTGATACGGCACCACAAGCTATGGTAACAAACAAAATAGGGAACAAATACTGTCCATCTACAACAAATCCATTAAATGCATTCAGGTTACAAGATGGATTTGCTATGAATACACCTATGATTGCTGCAACAATCATAAATACAAGCAAGTAACTATTCAAATAATCACGTGGCTGCAATAATGCCCATACCGGAACAACACAAGCTATCAAAACATAAGCAAATATAATAATATGCCATGCTGAACGGCTTACATATATAGGACATACCAAGCCAAGTGCTACTGCACCAACCAACATCAAAATTGCAATTGCAGTATTTAACCACTTTGGCAGCTTCGCATATTTTAAGATACATCCTAAAATAACCGCCTCAACGATAAATAATACCGAAGTCATAGCAACCGAACCATTTGCGGCAATCTTACCGGTTACAGCTCCGGCTTCATCTAAGCTGAAGCCATTGAATGTTCCCGCAACCACATCCGCAAATGCAGCAATAACTAAGATACAGAACAGCCAGCAGAATGCAAGGAACAGCTTCTTTCCTAATTTACCTATGTATTCCTCGATAATATAACCTATTGTACGTCCCTTATTCTTAACTGACGCATACATAGATGCAAAATCCTGCACCGCACCGAAGAATACACCACCGATTAAAATCCATAACAACACCGGAACCCATCCGAATATTGCTGCCTGAATCGGTCCATTGATAGGACCTGCACCTGCGATAGATGCAAACTGATGTCCGAATACCACATTGGTATCTGCCGGAACATAATCCACTCCATCCTCCAATTCGTAAGCCGGGGTTTTCGCATTCACATCGATGCCCCACTTCTTTGCCAGATAACGACCATAGATTAGATAGGCTCCACCTAAGACCACGATGGCAATTATCATCATCAAAATACCGCTCATCTTCTCTTCCTCTTTTCGTCAAAAAAATTTATGGCATAAAAATATGCCATAAATGTTTTACTCCATATGCAGGATTTTTTCAACCCTTTTTTATATATTCTTCATCAGTGCCTCTACCTCTGCACGGGTAGCAAGCTCCTCTGAGAATGCACTTGCACTTCCGGTACATACACCCATTTTAAATGCAGTGTCATAACGTCCGTTATATATGTAACCCGACAAAAAGCCTGCGAGCATGGAATCTCCGGCACCTACAGAATTCTTAACCTCGCCCTGCGGTGCTTCAAGGCGGTATTCATTTCCGTCCTCAGCTACCATGATAGCACCGTCACCTGCCATAGATACGATGACATTTCTGGCTCCCATCTCCTGAAGCTTCTTCGCATATTGTATAGCAGTATCCTTGTCCTCTATCTCCACATCGAAGAGGCGCCCAAGCTCATACGCATTCGGCTTTACTAAAAATGGCTTGAACGGCAAAGTCTTCTTAAGTAAATCACCGGTTGCATCTACGATGAGCTTGCAGCCGTTGTACTCCATCATTCTGGCAATCTCGCTGTATGTGGTATCCGGCATCGATGCAGGAATACTTCCCGCTAATACCAGATAATCCTCATGGTCGAGATATCCAAGCTTCTCATACAAGGTATTATTTATGTAGTGACTCTTGATAACCGGTCCCTGACCGTTTATCTCAGTCTCATTGCTGCCTCTAAGCTTGACATTGATTCTGGTCATACCGTCCTCGATGTCGATACAATCTGCATTTACGCCCTCCGCATCAAGCAATGCCTTGAGTGCATGACCTGTAAACCCTGCCACGAAGCATATCGCTCTGTTATCCACGCCAAGATTGTTCAAAACTATCGAAACATTTATACCCTTTCCACCCGGAAGAATCTTCTCCGCTGTCGTCCTATTTACTGTTCCCTCTACATATTCCGGAACATCCAATACGTAATCCAGTGATGGATTAAATGTAACTGTATATACCATGTTTACCTCCATTCCACTATATAGCATACACCCCATATAGTACTATAAAATTAAAGCTCAATATCAAGCTCAACCGGGCAGTGGTCTGAGCCCATAACCTCCGTGTGAATCTTCGCATCCACAAGCTTATCCCTCAAATCCTCTGATACGATAAAATAATCTATACGCCACCCTGCGTTCTTCTCTCTCGCCTTGAAGCGATATGACCACCACGAGTAGATATTTTCCATATCAGGATAGAAATATCTGAAGGTATCTATATACCCGTCAGCAAGAAGCACTCCCATCTTGCCTCTTTCCTCATCCGTAAAGCCTGCATTTTTCCTGTTTGACTTAGGATTCTTAAGGTCTATCTCCGAAAATGCGACATTCAGGTCGCCGCAGAATATAACCGGCTTCTTCGCCTTAAGGCCATCAAGGTACGCCTTAAATGCATCCTCCCACTCCATACGATAGTCGAGTCTCGCAAGCTCGTTCTGTGAATTCGGTGTATATACCGTAATAATATAATAATTATCATACTCCAGTGTTATGACACGTCCCTCGTGGTCATGCTCCTCTATGCCTATGCCATAGCTTACAGATATCGGCTCATGCTTGGTAAATATCGCTGTGCCGGAATATCCCTTCTTCTCCGCGTAATTCCAGTATGCATAGTAGCCTTCCTTGTCCCAGTCAAGCTGTCCCTCAGATAGCTTTATCTCCTGCAGGCAGAAGAAATCCGCATCCATCTCATCAAAATATTCCATAAAGCCCTTTCCCATACAGGCTCTTAGTCCATTAACATTCCATGATATAAGTTTCATCAAACATACCTCGTATTATTGCTTTATCAAAACTGCTTTAATCTCATCAACATTTGCATAGCCGTTCTTCTTCATAATATACTTGAGGGCCTCCTGAATATCATCCTCTGAAAGCATTATCCTTTTACTGTCCTCTGTAACCACGGTGCAACCGCCCTTCATATCACAGCATCGTCCGTTACAGCTTGCTTTCTCTATATTCTTTCTGTTTATCGCTCCTATATCCTCAAGTACATTTAACATGCGGTAGACAGTTGCTATGCCTATGCTCTCATCCCTTCTGTGTGCCAGTACATATATCTCCTTACAACAGGAATACTCCTCATGCGCTATTATATCTATAATAATTTTCCTCTGCTGTGTCATCCTTAGGCCATTTTCCTTGAGCTTGGCATATATCTCATCCTCGCTCATTCCGGACTGGTCCAGCAGTTCATCGTTATTCCGGCTGTCCACTATGCATACCTCCTTAAGTATGATATGTAATCTCGGTATTATTCGCTGTAAATTCCAAGTATCTTGATTCCGTTCTCACGGGATATCTCATCAAATGTATGAAGCATCACGTCAAGCCGTCCGCTTTCTCCCTGCATCTCTATATAGAAATTATAGGTGCCCAGCTCATGCTTGGTAGGTCTGGACATTATCGAGATAAGGTTAACCTTGTTATCATAGAAGCAGCGAAGTATCTCGTACAATATACCCGGTCTGTCTGCCTGTGGCATAATGTATGCGGATATCCTAACATTTTCGCCATCTCCGCACATAGCCTCTCCGGCGTTGCCCTTTTCAATTATTACAAATCTTGTGTGATTACTTGTCGCATCAGTCACATTTTCTATGACAAGCCTATCAGGCTTTGATATCTCAGCTTCTGCTATGTGTGCCGGTACAATCGCTGCTGCCCCGTCCACACCCTCTATCCTGTAATATGACTCCATATTGCTCTGTGTAGTTACAATGTCTGTATGTTCAAGACCATTGATGAATTCCCTGCACTGCCCATTTGCCTTAAACTGCACATACAGGGTATCTATCTCCTGTACTGCTTTAACATTTCCGACCAATGCAAACTGCACAGATACCATATTTTCCTCGATAATGTGTACGTCCTTTTCAAGCAGCAAATCAAGAGTTCTCTGTACATATCCGTCAAGGGTATTCTCTATAGGAGCTATACCCAGCTCGCAAAGCCCCTTATCAACCTGCTCAAATATCTCGTCTATAGTATTTACATATACCGGCTCACATTTATTTCCGCTTTGCTTTACGTACTTCATATGAGCACTGTCACAAAAGGTACCCTTAGGTCCCAAAACCGCTATCTTCTTCATATATCTATCCAACCATTATATCCAATCGTAATTTCCGCCTGTTACGGCAAGGCTGAGGAGTATGTCCATCTTCTCAACATCCTCGCCCTCTAAGACCTGTATAAGCCTTGCGCTCTTGCTCTCATCAGGCAGGTCATCATCAGGTCCCAGCTCCATATCCACTTCGCCCTCGCAATACGGACAGCTTATGCTTTTCTCAGTGGTTGTAGCAAGAAACTTCTCCTTGCACTTCTCACACTCATAATATCCGCAGCTTGTAGTTCCATCCGGTACGTAATACATCTATATTTCCTCCTCTAAACCCTTTTTCCACTCTTCCATACGACTCTCATACTGCTCGTTAAGCCAGGCTGTCATAGCAAGCTTTCCCTCATCAGTAAAGTCGAACTCCTTGGTAGTCTTCTTATCCTCAGGTGTCACATCATAGGCAAACGGCTCAGGCCATACCGTAGCCACAAGCTTGCCCTCTTCCTTTTTCTCCTGTGGTAAGAAAAATATAACCTCCATAGGATCTCTAACCACTCTATATCTCATACCTTTGTAGCTTCCAAAGAAAGCCTGTCCGTACTCATAATATTTCAGACCGAAGGTATCCTCATCTTTTATATACATTTGCCCCTCCAACACATATTAAATGATATTCCAAGATAATATAATCAGTGCGCTTCCTATTATATCCTGTCATCAAACAAAGTTTGATGACCTGCGCGCACATCAGTGCGCTTCCTATTATACCATACAAATGCAAAACGACAAACATATCTTTCATTTTGATGTGTCTTTTTTTGTATTTTTTCAAATTTTTTCTTCATAATATCTACAATATATGGTAAAATTATACATATCTCAACCCGATATTTATTATACTAAAGGTGAGGATTGCATATGAAAGAATTAAAGCTTTTGATGACAGAAGAGAAAAACACATATCTGCAAGCGAAATTTGATTATTACCGCAAATTCAATGTATGGGTTGTTTTGTGTGCCTGCATATCCTCTGTGGGTTACTTTGTATCGGATTGCCAGCTATTCGGTCGCTTTGCATGGGAGACTCTATTTCCTCGGACATTCATATTAATCCCTATGATATTTTATATAATTGCTAACCGCGCCACCAACAATTATCGTGTACTGGCTCTTATAACACAGGTCATTATGCATATGATTATGTGGTGTACTATATGTTCTATTTACTATCTCCCCGATAAAACTCATGCCAGTGAAGGCTTTATAATCATGCACCTTCTCTATATGGCAAGTGCATTTGCATCTCCGTTATTACTGGTTACGATATCTCATTGGTTAATATTGTTTGACATTCTTGTATCGAATCTGTTCAATCATTATGCTAACCTTGATATTATGCTAAGCCTTGGTATACCTTGTCTCATCGGTATTACTCTGGTTAACTGTGCACTTTCAAATGTTTTCTACGATAATTACACCATAAGAAAGAAGCTTGAGGCATCTCTCGTTATCGACCCTCTTACAACTACCTATAACAGAAATATACTGAATAAAATTGTGCGTGAAGGAAAATTTATATTTGACAGAAGTGGAAATATCAGCGTACTAATGATAGATATCGACTTCTTCAAAAATGTAAACGACAAATTCGGACATTCTAACGGTGATATAGTTCTCAAATCAATTGCAAATACCATCCAGTCCTGTGTACGTGGTAACGACTATGTCTTAAGATGGGGTGGTGAGGAATTTGTAGTACTTATGCCTGCCTGTTCCAAGTCCGAGGCCGTAGGTGTGGCTGAGCGTATACGTACCAAAATCGCCGGAACGGATAACACAATATGTCCTGTTACTGTATCGGTAGGTGTTGCAGGATACAACGGCATAGATTATCAGGCTTCGATAAGGCATGCCGACAAAGCCCTCTACGTAGCAAAACAGACCGGTCGCAACAAGGTAGTAAGCTACAGCAAGGGTGCTACTACCGATGTATTGTGTGCAAACGGTCTGAATTATTCCAATTAATATTATCTAATACGATTACTCTGCTTTCGATACAGCATCGAAGCTTACCGTAAATCTTGTACCAAGGTCAGTTCTTGAAAGTACATCTATCACTCCGTCATGGGCATCAACTATCCATTTCGCTATCGACAGGCCCAGACCAGAGCCCCCCGTTTCTCCGTTTCTGGCTTTATCCGACCTATAAAATCTCTCAAAGATATGAGACAAATCTGCCTCATTCATACCTATTCCCTCATCCTGGATAATATATGAGATCCTTCCATCTCTTTGCTGTACCTTTATCGTGATGGTTGAGTCCTCCGGTGAGTATTTTGCCGCATTCTGCAAGAATATTCTGGCTGACTGCTTTATCATGGCCACATCGCCTATAAAGTATTGCTTTGCAGTCGCATCCGTATTATCGACAAGCTCATATCTATGCTTCTCATCTATCATGGTTGCTTCCTCCCATACCTCGCGCATTATCTCAGACATATCTATCTCAACCTTATTCAGATGATTTCTGCCACTGTCACCTCTGGCGAGGAACAAGAGCTGCTCTACAAGCTCCTTCATATGCTCCGACTCGCTCTTTAGGGCCTCTATGGACTCATTTAGTACGCTTTCGTCCTCCTTGCCCCATCTATCAAGCATATTTACATAGCCTTGTATGACTGCAATCGGCGTTCTAAGCTCATGTGATGCATCAGATACGAATCTCGCCTGCTGAAGCTGACTCTCACGCATATGCTTCAGAAGATTATTCAATGCTATCTCTATGCTCGCGAGCTCACTGTCACCTGTAGATACCACAGCATCAGGTGAATCAGGCGAAATATTCTCTATCGCATGCTCGAGCTGTTCAAACTTGGCTGCATTGTACTGATTATAATCAAATGCCATATTGCTCATATATTCGGCCCGCTTTGCAAGCTCATTTAACGGCTTGAGCTTTCTTCTGATTCCGCTTGTACCGAATGCTGAAAATATAAGATGTAAGAACTGAAAAACTCCAAGTACTATTGCGGCCGGAATAACAATTTCCAAATCCTCATACATGTAAAACCTATATTCCTCACCGTCATTCATCTCTATGACATATACAGCCTCAAATTGAGAGCCCTCACTCTCAAAATGTCTGCTTCTTATATCCTCACTTGTAGTTACTTCTATTCCATTTTCTAATACTACATCTCCACCGACACTTTTTTCACACCATACAAAATATGTTGCGAATATTAGTCCAACTATAATGATATCCATTGTGATTATCGCTCCCAAGCGTTTTACCCAGAAGCTTAAATTAATCTGACGTGCGATAGAAGACATACGTCTATTGTCTGTTCTATTCATAGGCGTCACTCCTTATTACATATCCGGCACCTCTTACGGTCTGTATGAGCTTTATGCCGAATCTGTCATCTATCTTGGTGCGAAGATATCTCACATACACATCTATTACATTTGTCTCACCTACAAAATCATATCCGCAGACATCGTTTAACAGCTTTTCTCTGTTAAGTACTATATTTTTATTTGCCATAAGGGTGCGAAGCAGCTCAAACTCCCTATTCGTAAGCTCAATCTCCTCACCCTTTACCATAACCTGATGCCTATCTACATCAAGGCATACATCCCCGATGCAAAGCTTGTTTGTAACCCGTTCAGGTACCACTCTCTTCTTAAGCGCTACTCTGATACGTGCCAGAAGCTCCTCGATGGCAAATGGCTTAGTCAGATAATCATCAGCACCTGCATCAAGTCCTGCTACCTTATCCATTACAGCATCTCTCGCTGTAAGCAGAATAATGGGCACGTCCGTTTCCTTACGTGCCCTTCTTAATACCTCCAAACCATTTAGCTCTGGGAGCATGA
>CAMALN010000061.1 GCA_945836565.1 uncultured Lachnospiraceae bacterium | reverse complement strand
TGTCGCCTTGCGCCGTTTTGTATTAAGCATAGATTATTCATAAAATGTGTAACAGAAGTTGTATGGAATGTCTGAGATTGAGAAGAGAGACAGAACATATATCGCAATAGATTTAAAATCCTTCTATGCCTCCGTGGAATGTGTGGAGAGAGGACTTGATCCACTCACTACCAATCTGGTGGTTGCAGATGAAAGCAGAACCGAAAAAACAATCTGTCTTGCTGTCTCGCCGAGTCTAAAGGCTTATGGAATCCCGGGAAGAGCAAGACTTTTTGAGGTTGTTCAGAGGGTAAAAGAGGTGAATGCCGCCAATCCGGGCAAAAACCTTACTTATATTGCTGCGCCTCCGAGAATGGCACTTTATATGGATTACAGCAAAAGGATATATAACATATACTTAAAATATGTGGCTCCGGAGGATATACATGTATATTCTGTAGATGAGGTGTTCATGGATGTGACGGCTTATCTTCGTACCTATGGACTTACACCCAGAGAGCTTACTGTGAAGATAATAAGAGATGTGCTTGAACAGACGGGTATCACCGCCACGGCGGGAATAGGGACCAATATGTATCTGTGCAAGATTGCTATGGATGTGGAGGCAAAGCATTGTGAGCCGGATGAATACGGAGTCAGAATTGCGGAGCTTGATGAGATGAGCTACCGCCGGCTACTGTGGGCGCATACACCGATTACTGATTTCTGGCGTGTTGGAAAGGGAATTGCGAAGAAGCTTGCAGACTATGGAATGTATACTATGGGAGATGTAGCCAGATGCTCTATAGGAAAGGAAGGCGACTTCTATAATGAGGAGCTTCTGTATAAGCTCTTCGGCATAAATGCCGAGCTTTTGATAGATCACGCATGGGGCTATGAGCCAACTACTATGGAGATGGTAAAAAAATATAAGCCTCAAAGTACTAGTATAAGCTCGGGACAGGTACTTCAGAATCCATATACAGCTGATAAGGCAAGACTTATCGTCAAGGAGATGACAGACCTTCTTGTATTGGATCTTGTTGATAAGGGGTATATTACCAATCAGCTGGTGCTTACTATCGGTTACGATATAGAAAATCTGAAGGATAAGAATATAGCTAAGAATTATAAGGGCGAAGTTACCGAAGACAGATATGGAAGAAAGGTTCCAAAGCATGCTCACGGAACTATTAATCTAAGCACAAAAACTTCATCGACAAGACTAATTATGGATGCGGCCTTAGAGCTTTATGACAGAATAATAGATGAGAAGCTTTTGATAAGAAGGATAAACATAGCGGCCACAAGGCTTGAAAGAGATCAGGGTATATCGATTATCCCTGAATATGAACAGCTCGATATGTTTACGGATTATGAATTGCTTGAGCAGCAAAGACGTATCGAGCAGGAGGCTTTGGATAAGGAGAAAAGACTTCAGCATGCTATGCTTGATATCAAGAGGAAATATGGAAAGAATGCCATATTAAAGGGCATGAATCTCGAAGAGGGTGCAACCACTATGAAGCGAAATGCACAGATAGGAGGACATAAGGCTTGAACAAAGATAATTCTGTTGACAGATATGCGGATATTATAGACCTTCCTCATCCTGTGTCAAAAAAGCATCCACAGATGTCCCTATGGGACAGGGCTGCGCAATTTGCACCATTTGCGGCTTTGGGGGAACATGACCATTTAGATGATAATGATGAACAAAACACTCAAGGAGAAGGATAATGATACAAAGTGAAGTTAATGAGATAAAGAAGACGCTTAAATTTACCGATTGCAGTATACAGAAATTGACGGGCTGCTACGTAGATACAGAGAAGAATATGCACATAATGACAAACAGCCAGTTCCTGTGTCTTCCAGAGGAGGAGCAGCACAAATATTTCGAGCTTATAAAGAGAGGATTGTCCGGTAAGATAGGCAAGAATCTTCTGAACATAAGCCTTGATGGAGAGGCATCGAAGGATAAGAAGAAAAAGCTGCAGGAGATGGTAGCCTGTGAGCTTAAGGATGAAGGCATAATGGAGGATTATTTCACAGCAATCAGGGATAACTATTCGTATGTGGATAATTATTATATCATGGTAATCTATGGTGTGTATGACGTGCCGGGAAAAACCTCGGATGGAATAACTATGGATGATGCATCAGACGAGATATATAATTTCACCCTGACACTGCTTTGTCCGATGAAACCGTCTAAGGCAGGACTTACATATAATGTGAAGGACAATACCCTGGAGAATGCGGCGAGAACGGTTTTGCTTGAGAAACCTCTCAATGCTTTCCTGTACCCGGCATTTACTGACAGACATATGGATATACATAATCTGCTATTTTACACAAAGGATGCAAATAAGATAGATGAAGCCTTCGTGGACGGGCTGTTCGGACAGCGCGCACCTGTAACGATAAAGCAGCAGAGCGAGAGCTTTACTAGGGCAGTTTCTGATATACCAACCCTTACCTTTGATAATGCAAAGAATATATGTACAAGTGTATGTGAGAGACAGATAGAGGCAAAGGAGGATGAGTATAAGGCGACCATGACCAAGTCAGAGGTTGTGAATATACTCGAGGCAAGCGGACTTAAGGAAGAAGATTTGAATAACTTCGAGAGAGTTATAGAGGATAACATAAGTGAGCATGGTGAGCTTGTAACAAGTAACATTATAGAGAGGAATAACAAGCTTACAGTAAGCACCGGAGTTACAGAAATAGTAATGCCTATAGACTGTACCGGCGGAATAGAGGTACAAAAAATCAATGGCAAAAACTGTCTTGTAATAGAGATAAATGACGAGCTTACCGTAAATGGTATGAAAATAAACAAATTCCAATAGAGAATGGATGATAAATCGGTTGATTTTAACGCGCTAATAAGGTAATATATAGTAGTTGTCGAAACGAAATGCATTGTTTGGAGGATAAACAAGTATGGTTACAGCAGTAGTAGGAGCAAACTGGGGAGATGAAGGTAAAGGTAAGATTACCGATATGCTTGCAGAGCAGGCTGACATTATAGTCAGATTCCAGGGTGGTGCAAATGCAGGACATACCATAGTAAATGATTATGGTAAGTTTGCATTACATACATTGCCGTCGGGAGTTTTCTATAATCACACTACAAGCATTATAGGTAATGGTGTAGCTTTAAATATCCCGGTACTTTTTAATGAGATAAAGTCTATAACAGACAAGGGTGTTCCGGCACCGAAGATTCTGGTATCAGACAGGGCACAGATGGTTATGCCATATCATATTTTGTTGGATGAGTATGAGGAGGAAAGACTTGCAGGTAAGAGCTTTGGTTCTACCAAGTCAGGTATAGCTCCTTTCTATTCAGATAAATATGCCAAGATTGGTTTTCAGGTAAGTGAGCTTTTTGACGAAGTGGCTCTTAAGGAGAAGATAGAGAGAGTAATCGTTCAGAAGAATGTACTTATGGAGCATCTGTATAAGAAGCCATTGATTGATCCGGAAGAGGTATTTGCAACTCTTATGGAATACAAGAAGATGGTTGAGCCTTATGTATGTGATGTATCTGCATTCTTATATGAGGCATTGAAGGAGGGTAAGAATATCCTTCTCGAAGGTCAGCTTGGTTCGCTTAAGGATCCTGACCATGGTATATATCCTATGGTTACTTCTTCATCTACATTGGCAGCATACGGTGCAATCGGTGCAGGTATACCACCATATGAGATTAAGAAGATAGTTACGGTATGTAAGGCATATTCAAGTGCTGTAGGAGCCGGTGCATTTGTAAGTGAAATCTTCGGTGATGAGGCAGATGAGCTTAGACGCCGCGGTGGTGATGGCGGTGAGTACGGTGCTACTACAGGAAGACCAAGACGTATGGGTTGGTTCGACTGTGTGGCTTCAAAGTACGGCTGCCGTATCCAGGGAACTACAGATGTTGCATTCACTGTACTTGATGTACTTGGATATCTTGATGAGATTCCGGTATGTATCGGATATGAGATAGATGGTAAGGTTACAACAGATTTCCCTACTACATATGCTCTTGAGAAGGCTAAGCCGGTTCTTAAGACTCTTCCGGGTTGGAAGCAGGATATAAGAGGAATCAAGAACTATGACGAGTTACCTGAGAACTGCCGCAAGTATGTAGAGTTTATCGAGGAGCAGATTGGTTTCCCTATCACTATGGTTTCTAATGGACCGGGTAGAAATGATATCATCTACAGAGAGAGCAAGCTGTCTTAATTGATATAGATGAATAGATAATATAAAATCCAGCCTGAACAGTTGATGCTTAACTGTCCGGGCTGGATTTTAATTTTCCTCATCATGCTTTATCCTGCTATCTATGTGATTATATATTCTCTCGCAGAGCTCACCCTTGTATGGAAAAGGTATGGTATATCTGTCCTTATTAGTTTTAAGGTTCAATACATAGTAGGTGAGTGCCTCGTCTGCGATAACCATGGTCACGAATTCTATATCTTCAAAATCATAATGAATCTCTCCATAGTGGTGTGTTATGTCTATGCCTTCATCCGTAAATGTATAGGTGATATCAAAGGCCTGCTTTTTTAATGAAAAGTAAACGAGATACATACCGTATCCACCCAGAATAAAGACAAAGATTGCTGTAAGTCTGGGCCTTGGATTGTTACCTGAAACAATTGTAATTGCTTGGAAAAGTGCGATAGTAAGAAATATTAAGCCGCCTATCCGATATGCTATTCGATTATATTTTTTCCTAGGTACGGAATACTTGATGTTCATAAATGTCCCCCTGATGCATAAAGCAAACTTTCATATCTTATTATTGCACATAATTATAACAAGCAAACAGCTTCTTGTCTATTAGTGCTTGTTGTGTTAATATATCAAGGTCGGATAATATTATTATGCTGGAATATGGAGGATAAAAAACATGGAAAAGATTAAGATGATAACACCGCTCGTCGAGATGGATGGAGACGAGATGACCAGAATACTCTGGAAGATTATAAAGGATGAGCTTATCTATCCATTTATAGACTTAAAGTCAGAGTATTATGATCTTGGACTTGAATATAGAAATGAGACAGATGATAAGGTAACCTTTGATTCTGCATATGCTACACAGAAGTACGGAGTAGCTGTTAAGTGTGCGACTATCACACCAAATGCTGCACGTATGACAGAATATAACCTGAAGGAAATGTGGAAGAGCCCGAACGGAACTATAAGAGCTATATTGGACGGAACAGTATTCAGAGCTCCTATCGTTGTAAAGGGAATTGAGCCTTGTGTTAAGAACTGGAAGAAGCCGATTACCATAGCTAGACATGCATATGGTGATGTATATAAGAGTGTGGAGATAGATGTTCCGGGTGCAGGTACTGCAGAGCTTGTATTTACAGGTGAGGACGGACAGGTTATAAAGGAGACCATACATAAGTTTGACGGACCGGGAGTTATCCAGGGACAGCACAATATAGATAAGTCGATATCAAGCTTTGCAAGAAGCTGCTTTAATTATGCATTAGATACAAAGCAGACCTTGTGGTTTGCAACAAAGGATACTATATCTAAGAAATATGACCATACCTTCAAGGATATATTCCAGGAGATATTTGATAATGAATATAAGGAGAAATTCGATGCAGCCGGCATAGAATATTTCTATACACTTATCGATGATGCGGTAGCGAGAGTTATGAAGTCGGAGGGAGGATATATCTGGGCATGTAAGAACTACGACGGAGATGTTATGAGTGATATGATATCTTCAGCATTCGGTTCACTTGCGATGATGACCTCCGTGCTTGTATCACCGGATGGAAAGTATGAGTACGAGGCTGCTCACGGAACAGTTCAGAGACATTATTACAAGCACCTTAAGGGTGAGGAGACATCTACGAACTCTGTAGCTACAATATTTGCATGGACAGGAGCACTTCGTAAGCGTGGAGAGCTTGACAACATCCCTGAGCTTATGGATTTTGCAGATAAGCTTGAGAAGGCAACTATAAAGACTATCGAAGACGGAAAGATGACAAAGGATCTTGCACTTATTACAACTCTTGAGAATGTAACCGTACTTAACAGTGAGGACTTTATCAAGGCTATTCGTGCAACACTTGAGGAGATGCTTTAATAAGTATTAAGAAAAGGAATTTCAATACCCGGCATACATATGCTGGGTATTGTTGTATAGAAAATGTAGTAACATAAAAGATATTGAATAAAAGACGGAAAGCAAGTATGAGTATTTGGAATATTCTGGGTATAGAACAGACGAAGGATAAAGAAGAATTAAAAAAAGCATATAGAAGGAGCTTGAATAGCGTAAATCCTGAGGATGATGCCCAAGGATTTATGCAGCTTCGTCGTGCCTATGAGGAGGCTATGAAGCTTGCTGATACTGTTGAAGAAGCTTCTGCTGAACCAAAGCTTCAGGGTGTAGAGGCTGCCATTGATGCAATATATCAGGATTTTGACAGAAGAATTGCTCCGGACAGCTGGATAGAGCTTTTTAATACTGATGAATTCGTTGCACTTGATACCTCCGAGGAATCCTTTGATATTCTTATGGGATATATCACGCAGAATTTTCATTTGCCGGGCAAAATATATAAGCTTATTGTAGATACCTTTGACATAAAGGAGAATAAAAAGGAGCTATCTGAAAAATATCCGTCTGATTTCATAGATTATATGCTGAACAATGCGACCTATGATGATTTGATAGATTACTATATGTTCGATGGTGATTCATTATATTTTGATGAGTATATTACAAAGTTTTATGAGCTAAATAAAGCCTACAGAGTGGGTGATGAGAAGTCGGCAAAGCGGGTTATGGAGGAGCTTGCCGAGATGGATGTATATCATCCTTATTTTGATATATTACAGATAAAATATAAGCTGCATGATATAGGCAAGCGAATCGAGAAAAAAAGATTAGAAGCAGAGAATATGGGCACAGACGTATCTGAAGCCGAGCTTACAGACGATGAGAGATTGTACGTATATGAGCTTAAGGGCGATGCCTGTATGCTTAGGGATGAATTCCCGGAGGATATAACCATATTGATTTGTATAGCCGAATTAGCTGAGTTGTTGGGTGATTATGATGAGGCAGAGGAGCTATACGAAGAAGGACTCAGGATAGATGCAGATAATTATGAGTTGGCGGAAAAACAGGCTCAGCTTTGGCTTATGAAGAAGGAATACGTGAAGGCAAGAGATGCATTTGTTCTATTGCTTAGAAGGAACCACTACGACAACAGAGGACGAGCAGGCATGATTCGTGCCAATCAGTTTATCATAGAGCAAAACAAGGCGAAGCTGGCTGAGAATCCGGAGGATAAGAGAGCAAAGCTTGAGATTGCATGGTCGTGCTATCAGAGCTATATGTTTGATGAAGGACTAAGTATGCTCGAGTCCTTTTATCCTGATGAAGAGGATAGATGCGAGTATCACAATGTTAAGGGCAGAACTTATCTGTGTATGATGGACTATGATGCTGCTTTGGAAAACTTTTATAAATGGAAGAAATGTATAGAAGAGCTTCCTGATGAAAATGAAATAGAGGATGAAGAGGCAAGGAAGAAGGTTAGTGAGAAGAAAAAGAGATACCCGTATGTTAATTTTCTTATAGCACATTGTTATTTGAAAACAGGCAATTATAAGAAGGCACAAGATTTTTTGGCTGTTTCTCTATCTACGGAGCATGATGAGCTTGCGCTTAGCCTCGAGGCGGATTGTGAGCTTAAGTTTGAGCTAAAGGAATATAATGAATGTATCAATGCCTGTGAGAAGCTGATTGAAAGGGAAGACAGAAATTATGTTGCATATATGTATAAGGCAAAGGCCTGTCTCGAGCTTAATTATCTTAAGGATTGTCTTGCGGCAGCAGAAAAAGCAGTTGTGATATATCCGTATACATACGAGGCTCACGTTGTGGAGATAAAGCTATATCACAAAATCGCTCAGCTTGACAGTGCTATGAGTATCATCGAAAGATATGAGGGCATGGGCATCAGAAGTGACAATATATTATATTACAAGGCCATAACATATGATATGATGGGAGAAAAGGCGAAGGCTATAGAGCTTTTGGAAAAAATATGCAGTGAATATGTACAGGGGAAATCCGACCTTGAGAATCTGGAAGAG
>CAMALN010000060.1 GCA_945836565.1 uncultured Lachnospiraceae bacterium | reverse complement strand
TCTCTCATATTAATAAATAATAGTACCTATATTCACTATAGGTACTACATGATAATATATTATTTTATATATATTACTGATTATTAAGCCCCTCTATTGTCTTCGCAAGATCTTTAAGTGCTTTATCAATATTAACACTCGTTGAGGACATACCCTGAGCCAGCTTCTGTACCTCCTCAGCTACAACCGCAAAGCCTCTGCCCGCCTCACCGGCTCTTGCCGCCTCTATGCTGGCATTAAGTGCCAATATCTTCTGTCTGTTACTAAATCCTGTTATATGCTCTGTATTAGACTTGGCATCCTTAATCTGCTCAGCAGCCACCGCTATACCCTCTCTGAGATTATCCAGCAAAGATATATTCTTCTTAGAAGAATAGCTGTTTCTAACAAACATGTTTATAACATCTCCCAGAAGGTTCGCAGATGCCTCTATCTCAACATTAGTCTTAACATTAACCTTTCTAAGTGCCCTTATATACTCTTCCTCATCAATCTTAAGCTCCCTTGCAACCACCCTGAACTTGTCCTCATCAGGATTCTCCGGCAGAACCTGTCCGCCGATAATACTTCCCAGTTGTGTTCCATCCTCAAGAGTAATAGGAATACCAAAATCAACCAGACCGGCATGGCATGGATATACTCCCTTTCCTTCTCTGTCACACTTTTCACACCTTCTACAACCTTCAGCACTGCCTCTGGTAAGCTTGATACAGAAATCAGTAAAATTATAACAATCACTTATGTATTCACCGTCTGCTCCAACAGCAACTGTAGCAAGTCCTGTAGCATTCGCCCAGTTTTTCATAATCTCCTCAAATTTCTGCATATCACAAAATTCCTGAATCCTCATCTTCGTAACCCTCCTATAATTGACCTTAGCCTGATATAATGCTCTCAGTTATACCCCTAAAATGTAAATTATATTTTACCATATTTTCAGTCGCCCAGCAATAAAAACAGATGCTGTATCAGCTCTGTTGTATCAGCTCTGTTTTTGACTCATTTTACTTTATATATTTTTTAAGAGTTGAAAACGATTTAATAATGACTTATAATTCTTCATTATTTTCTAATTTGAGGTGATAAACTATGAGTTCCAGAATAATCAACTCCGAAAAGCTTGCATTTATGCTATCGTCGGCAAGAGCTAACGCCGGCAAATCACAGAAATTCATGGCACAGGCTCTCGGCAAATCAATCGGAACCATTCAGAATTGGGAATCCGGCATAGGTGCTCCAAATATAATCGACATGATGGAGTGGTTTGAGATACTTAATATCAATCCGCTCAAATACTTTTTGGATTTTCTTCATCCGGACACCTTTAATTGTAATTCCTCCTCAAACAACACTGAGGTTGAAAACGAAAAATCTCGTGAGGCGTTACTTACATATCTAAAGGACTTCTCTCCTGACGAGGATATAAAAAAGCTTCACTATTGTGTATTGGGCAATACAGATTCCAGCTGGTCTGCACTGCTTGATTTAATGACTGCGTACAAGCATCTGCCTGCAAAGTCACGCGTCAGCATCGCACAGCACATCATAGAAAGCTATGAGCTCGAGAAGGATTGTGAAACCCTTCTACATCCTGATAGCGTTATGCCAAATGAAGCAAAGGTCAAAATCGCAATTCAGGATACAAGAAGAAGTATTATAGCTGAAAATCTGTAAAGGCGGCTAAGGCTGTATCCATGCCTGTTCAAGCCGTCTTATTCCTTCACGTATCTCATCCGTATTAAGCCCCGAAAAACCCATAACGATCATATCATTCGACATTTTAGCCTCCGGAAAGCAGTAGTATTCCCACAAGCCATATACCCTTACGCCCTGCTTTGCCGCTGTACTAACCAATTCATATCCTTTTTTTTCGTTCTTAAATCTAAGTAAAATATGCATGCCTGCATCACACTCTGACAGTTCCACTGTATCCTTTAATAATCCATTCGTCAGGCAATCGATTAATATATCTCTTCTTTGTCTGTACAGCTTTTTCATCCTATTTATGTGTCTCTCAAAATATCCCTCACTCATAAACCTTGCAAGTGTATACTGTTCAAACGCCGGCACGGTACAAGAATAAAAGCCCAGTCTGTTCCTGAAGGTTCTAACCAGCTCCTTCGGGAGCACCATATAGCTTATACGCATCGATGGTGCAAGACTCTTGGTAAAGGAGTGTATATATATGACTCTTCCCTTTTTGTCCATACTCAAAAGCGGAGGTATGGGTCTTCCCTCATATCTAAATTCACTGTCATAGTCATCCTCGATTATATACCTGTCATCCCTTACATCCGCCCATCTAAGAAGCTCCTGTCTTCTGCTTACAGGCATCACTATACCAAGCGGAAAATGATGCGACGGAGTAATATGCAGCACATCAAGTCCAAAATTAGATACAGCCTCCACACCGGCACCCTTTTCATCCATAGGAATAGGAAATACTCTTGAGGAATTGGCACTAAAAACCTGATATATCTTCTTGTAACCGGGATTTTCCACTCCATATGCCTTATCTCTGCCAAGCAGCTGTACGATAAGTCCCAGCAGATATTCAGAACCCGCTCCCACAACTATCTGCTCAGGCTCAACCTCCACTCCTCTAAAGCTTTTAAGATATCTGGCTATGCTGTACCTGAGCTCATATATTCCCTGAGTATCTCCTGAATTAAGCAGGTCATTCTTTTTCTCACTCAGAATCTCCCTGGAAAGCTTTGCCCATATGGAAAACGGGAAGTCCTTTGTGTCTACCTTATTTGTTCTAAAATCATATAATATATCATTGCTAACTGTATCATCTAATACTGCTTCCTGCCTTTGTTCCACTGCATCGTTTAAGCCTCCGCCTGTTTTTTCCTCCGCTACCTCCAGGCTCTCCACATAGAAACCGCTCCCGACTCTCGCCTCAATGTAACCCTCAGCAACCAACTGACTGTATGCATTTTCAATTGTATTGATGCTTATCTTAAGATGTGCCGCCAAAGCTCTCTTCGATGGAAGCTTTTCCCCCGCCTTAAGCTCACCTGATATTATGTCTCTCTTTATATTTTCATATAGCTCCTGATATAACGTCTTCTTACTGTACTCATTTAATTCAAATGTAATCATGTCAACCGACCTCATAAAAAATATCTAAATTGAACATTGTAATGGTGTCACTTTGTAAGTATAAATATAGCATAATAAAAATACACATACAAGGAGAATCAATGAAAATGAGCACAGAATCAAAGAATCGTTATGAATTAAACAAAGAATTGGCACAGATGCTTAAGGGCGGCGTTATCATGGATGTAACCACTCCCGAGCAGGCAAAGATAGCCGAGGAGGCCGGAGCCTGTGCAGTAATGGCACTTGAGCGTATACCTGCAGATATAAGAGCAGCAGGCGGTGTGTCAAGAATGAGTGACCCTAAGATGATTAAGGGTATTCAGGAGGCTGTAAGCATACCTGTTATGGCAAAGTGCCGTATAGGTCATTTCGCAGAAGCACAGATTCTCGAAGCCATAGAGATAGATTATATCGACGAGAGTGAAGTATTGTCTCCAGCTGATGATATACATCACATCAACAAGAGAAACTTCAAGGTTCCTTTCGTGTGCGGTGCCAAGGATTTAGGCGAGGCTTTAAGACGTATCAACGAGGGTGCAAGCATGATAAGAACCAAGGGTGAGCCGGGAACAGGTGATATCATACAGGCAGTTCGTCATATGCGTATGATGAACAGCGAGATTCGCAAGATAGTCTCTATGACAGAGGATGAGCTTTACAATGAGGCAAAGGTGCTTCAGGTTCCATATGACTTAGTAAAATATGTTCATGATAACGGCAGACTTCCGGTTGTTAACTTTGCTGCAGGCGGTGTAGCTACTCCTGCTGATGCAGCACTTATGATGCAGCTTGGCGCTGAGGGTGTATTTGTAGGCTCAGGAATTTTCAAATCAGGTAATCCAAAGAAGCGTGCAGCCGCTATCGTCCAGGCCGTAACCAACTTTAACGACAGCAAGCTTTTAGCTGAGCTTTCAAGCGATCTTGGTGAAGCAATGGTTGGTATAAATGAAGATGAAATCAGTCTCTTAATGGCAGAAAGAGGAAAATAATGAGAATAGGTATACTTGCTTTACAGGGAGCATTTATAGAGCATGCAAAGAAGCTTTCCGAATGTGGAGCAGAAAGCTTTGAGATAAGACAATTAAAGGATCTTCCTGATTCCTTCGATGGACTCATACTTCCCGGTGGAGAAAGCACCACTATGGGAAAGCTGTTACATGACCTTGAGCTTATGAACCCGATTAAAGAATACATCCAATCCGGTATGCCTGTAATGGGCACCTGTGCCGGAATGATTTTACTCGCAGAGAAAATCTATGAGGATGACACAGTACATCTCGGAACAATGGGAATAACCGTAAAAAGAAATGCTTATGGTCGTCAGCTTGGAAGCTTTCATACAACTGCCAAGTTCGATGATATGGGGGAGCTTCCAATGACCTTTATAAGAGCACCTTATATCGAATCAGTATCAACAGCTACCCCAATAGCTACAGTTGATGGACGAATTGTGGCAGCGAAGGAAAACAATCAGTTAGCTCTGGCTTTTCATCCTGAGCTCGATGATTCAATTCTTATTCATCAATACTTCTTAGGTATGAAATAATTTTATTTAGGAGCAAAATGGATTAAGGTTTGTCCTTAATCCATTTTTATTTCATCTAAATTAAATATCTCCGCAGGCCTTGCAATTCTTATCAGCCTTTGGCAGACTGACTGTGTGAAAGGTTGTCGTAAGTGCATCATAGGTAAGCAATTGCCCTGTAAGCAATTCTCCTATCCCCGCAAGATATTTTATAGCCTCCATAGCCTGTAAGCTTCCGATAACACCACATAAAGCGACTATTATGCCCACCTCCCTGCAGCTTGGCACAGCACCCTCAGGCGGCGGATTTTTAAACACACATCTGTAGCATGGCCCCTCTCCCGGCACAACGGTCATTAGCTGTCCTTCAAAGCCTGTTACACCGGCATGGCAAAACACTATTTTATTTTTCACACAGATATCATTTATAAGAAATTTGGTCTCAAAATTATCCGTGCAATCAAGCACAAAATCGTAATTCTTTACAATATCTGTTATATTATCAGAATCAAGATATATCGCATGCGTTTCCACCTTCACAGCCTCATTCATAGCCTGTATCCTGTCCTTAGCAGAATCCACCTTATATCTGCCTATATCCTTAGTTGTATGGATAATCTGACGCTGAAGATTGGAAAGCTCCACCTTGTCAGCATCGGCTATACCTATGGTTCCCACCCCGGCAGCAGCAAGATACATTGCAACAGGAGATCCAAGTCCTCCTGCACCTATAATAAGAACCCTTCCTGATACTATTCTTCTTTGTCCCTCTTCTCCAAGCTCCTTAAGGATTATATGTCTTGCATATTTTTCTTGAAATCTGTCTATTCCGGTTGATTTCTTCAACATACTATTTTCTCCGCTCCGTTTCTTAATAAATCAATCATTCTATAAATTGGTATACTTATTATGTATACCAATTTACTCCACTACAATATGCTATATCGAGTATGACATATTCAATATGCTACACTCAATATAGATTAATCAATATTATTTATTAAACACTATTTATATTAACATATTTCTTACTGCAAAAAAAGGCGGTTGCTTTAGCATACCGCCCTTCACTCTTCAAAGTATCTGTTAGAATATAGGAACTACTGCTCCGTCATAGTTATTATTTATATAGTCTCTAACCTCGTCAGAGTTAAGTACCTCGATAAGTGCCTTAGTCTTATCAGAATTTTCATTTCCCTCTTTTACAACGAGAATGTTTGCATATGTCTGTGCTGCAACCGAATCCGCCGACTCTGCAGCCAATGCATCCTTCACATTAAGTCCTGCCTCCAATGCATAGTTTGAATTGATAGCCGCTATATCAACATCCTGAAGCGAACGAGGAATCTGTGCTGCCTCGAGCTCTACGATTTCAAGGTTCAACGGATTCTCAACTATATCCAGCTTAGTTGCAGTAAGACCTACACCTTCCTTTAGCTTTATAAGACCCTGCTGCTCGAGAAGAAGTAAGGCTCTTGCTTCATTTGTTGTATCATTCGGAACTGCCACCTTCGCCCCATCCGAAAGCTCTGCTAAGCTTTTTGTCTTGCCGGCGTATAATCCAAACGGCTCATAGTGTATCTGAAGCACTGACACAAGATGTGTTCCCTTTTCCTTATTAAAGTCCTCAAGGTATGGTAAGTGCTGGAAATAATTTGCATCAAGCTCGCCATCCTCTACGGCTGTATTCGGCAGAACGTAATCATTATACTCTACTATCTGAAGCTCATATCCCTTATCCTTCAGGTCATCCTTCACTATCTCAAGTATCTCTGCGTGAGGTGTAGGCGTTGCTCCAACCTTTATTATATTATCCTTCTTTGACTTACCGCAGCCTGTAAGTCCAATTGCAAATGCAGTAACCGCTGCAAGTACTAAAGCTGTCTTCTTTCCTGATACGAATGTTTTTGTTAAATTCTTTCTCATAATACATATCTCCTCATATAATTTTTTTATCTGTTTCTTCTGTCAATCCTTCTCGCCAGGTATAATCCAAGCTCCTGAAAGATTTGAACAATAATTACTAATATGGCTACCGTTACCAGCATCATAGCTTCCTTGTAACGATAATATCCATAATTTACGGCGATTGCTCCCAGGCCTCCGCCACCGGTGAATCCGGCCATTGCCGAATACCCGAGTATTGTTGCAAAGGCTATTGTCGCCCCTACCAACAAGGATGGTCTTGCCTCCGTAAGTAGAACCTTTCTAATAATCTGCAGCGGAGATGAGCCCATCGAACGTGCCGCCTCAATCACTCCGGCATCCACCTCCTTGAGTGAAGACTCAACCATTCTTGCTACAAATGGTGTAGCGGCTACAACCAGTGGAACTATGGTTGCCGTACAGCCTATCGTCGTTCCGATGATAGCTCTGGTAAATGGCAATATTGCCACCAGCAGAATCAGAAACGGAACTGACCTTAGCATATTTACGATAAAACCAAGCACCGAATTGACCAGCCGGTTCCTACATATTCCATTTGCAGATGTTACATAAAGGATAATGCCTATCGGAATACCGAGAGCATATGATATAGCTGTCGATGCAACGGTCATGTACATCGATTCTCCCGTTCCCTTGATAAGCAGCTCCAGCATTGCCTGACTCATATTGCATCGCCTCCTTTTCTGCATTCTTCATAATATATGTTCCTGTTATCCAGGTAATGCTTAACCTTAGTAAGTGTCTCTTCCTCATCAGGTAATTCTATAAGCATCTGTCCATAAGCCTTTCCGCCTATGTCCTCTGTATTGGCTCCGAGTATATTCACCAGGACATTACAGTTTATCGTAATGCCTGATATAACAGGCTCATTTGACGACTGTCCGTCAAACACAAGCCTTAACACTCTTTCCTTCGAGCTTATCTCTCCAACAGTCTTACCCGGCATTATAAGCTTTCTTGCAGTTGATGACCTTGGATTAATAAATATCTCCTTCACGTCACCGGTTTCCTCTATAACACCTTCACTCATAATTGCCACTCTGTCACATATCTGCTCTACAACCTTCATCTCATGTGTGATTACCACTATCGTAACTCCAAGCTTTTGGTTGATATCCTTAAGCAGTGAAAGAATCGAAGAGGTTGTAATAGGATCAAGAGCACTTGTCGCCTCATCACAAAGCAATACCTCCGGATTGGTTGCAAGAGCCCTCGCTATAGCAACTCTTTGCTTTTGCCCGCCTGACAGACACGATGGATAGGTCTTTTCCTTTTCCTCCAAGCCTACAATTTCAAGCAACCGCCTTGCTCTTTTAACTGCATCTGATTTTTTTACACCTGATATCTCAAGCGGGTAACAGACATTTGCAAGTACAGTCTTCTGCTCCAGGAGATTAAACTGCTGAAATATCATACCAATCTTTCTCCTGTAGCTCCTAAGAGCTTTTTCGCTAAGTGCTGTAAGCTCTGTATCCTTAAAATAAACCTTTCCTGTATCCGGACGTTCCAGAAGATTGATGCATCTTATCAGTGTCGATTTGCCTGCTCCCGAAAAACCGATTACTCCAAATATCTCTCCCTGCTTTATCTTGAGATTAACATTTTTTAGAGCTTCAACTGTTTTTTCTT
>CAMALN010000059.1 GCA_945836565.1 uncultured Lachnospiraceae bacterium | reverse complement strand
ATATGTATAATATGCATAATATTGCATAAAATATAAAAATTTTAAGTGTTTTTCAAGTATTTGTTGCATAATATGTAAATGAGATGTATAATCATCAGCAGAAATTCGAAAGAGGTGGATATATATGGTAAAGGTTGGTATTATAGGCTCTACCGGTTATGCGGGACAGGAGATAGTAAGATTACTTCTGGGACATGGTGATGCGTCGATTGAGTGGTATGGTTCGAGAAGCTACATAGATAAGAAGTATTCAGACGTATACGGAAATATGTTTGAGATAGTAGATGCGAAATGCATGGATGATAATATGGAGGAGCTTGCAGATAAGGTTGACGTTATATTTACAGCTACTCCGCAGGGACTTTGTGCATCACTTGTAAATGAAGATATATTGTCTAAGACAAAGATAGTTGACCTGTCGGCAGACTTTAGAATAAAGGATGTTGCTACATATGAGAAGTGGTATGGTATAGAGCATAAGAGTCCGCAGTTTATTGAAGAGGCAGTATATGGCCTGTGTGAGATAAACAGAGAGAAGATAAAGGGTGCAAGACTCATAGCCAATCCGGGCTGCTATACAACATGTTCTATCCTTTCACTATACCCATTGGTTAAGGAGAGACTGATTGACGTAGATACCATAATCGTAGATGCAAAGTCAGGAACCTCGGGAGCGGGAAGAGGTGCCAAGGTTGCAAATCTCTTCTGTGAGGTAAATGAGAGCATCAAGGCATACGGTGTTACCACTCACAGGCATACACCTGAGATAGAAGAACAGCTCGGTTATGCATATGACGGTTCACCGCTTACAATCAATTTTACTCCGCATCTTGTGCCGATGAACAGAGGTATACTTGTTACGGCATATGCAAAGCTTGCTAAGGATGTGAGCTATGATGATATCAGGGCTGTATATGATAAGTATTATGGCGCTGAGAGATTTGTCAGAGTTCTAGACAAGGGGGTGTGTCCTGAGACCAGATGGGTTGAGGGAAGCAACTATGTGGATGTTAACTTTGTTATCGATGAGAGAACAAAGAGAGTAGTAGTTATGGGTGCTATGGATAACCTTGTAAAGGGTGCTGCAGGTCAGGCGGTTCAGAATATGAATCTTATCATGGGGCTTCCTGAGACACAGGGACTTATGATGCCGCCATTGTTCCCGTAAGCAATAATATATTTTTAGGCTGGAATATACAACGCAATAGATATTTATTACATAGAAAGGGTGATATATATGGTACAGATTATAGACGGCGGTGTAACCGCACCAAAGGGATACAAGGCAGCAGGACTTCGTGCAGGTATCAGGGAAGGTAAGACAAACAAGGATATGGCCATGATTTATTCTGAGAAGGAGGCAGACACGGCAGGTGTATTCACAAGAAATGTTGTGAAGGCGGCTCCGGTGCTCTGGGACAAGAAGGTAGTGGCCGGTGGGAAGGCAAGTGCTGTAATCGTAAACAGCGGTATAGCAAATGCATGCACCGGTGATGAGGGATATCAGGATGCGGCAGATATGGCCGGATATGCCGGAGCAGCACTTGGCGTAGAGGCAGGCAAGGTTTTGGTTGCTTCGACAGGTGTTATCGGCTTCACACTTCCTATGGGAGTCGTAAAGTCCGGTGCGGATATGCTTGCAAAGGCATTGTCTGATTCGCGTGAGGCGGCAGTCGATGCAGCAACGGCTATTATGACTACAGATACTCATAAGAAGGAAATAGCAGTTACATATACAGTTGGCGGCAAGCAGGCTGTTATGGGTGCCATGTGTAAGGGCTCAGGCATGATTCATCCTAATATGGGTACAATGCTTGGCTTTATCACAACAGATGCAGATATCGACAGCGCTATGCTTGACAAGGCGATTAAGGAAATTGTAGAGGATACCTTCAACATGGTATCTGTTGATGGTGATACTTCAACGAATGATACTGTAGTAATACTTGCAAACGGTATGGCTGAAAATGAAAGAATAGTTGATGAAGGTGCTGATTTCGATGAGTTTAAGGCGGCTCTTACAGAGGTTATGACTTATTTGGCTAAGCAGATTGCAGCAGATGGTGAGGGTGCTACAAGATTATTTGAGGTGCGTGTTACAGGTGCATATGATAAGGCCGATGCAAAGGTACTTGCGAAGTCAATCGTTACCTCAAGCCTTACTAAGTGTGCTATATATGGTAAGGATGCAAACTGGGGACGAATCCTGTGCGCTATGGGATATTCCGGAGTAGAATTCGACCCGAATAAGGTTGATATCAGCGTTGCAAGCAGCGAGGGTGAGATTCTTCTTGTTAAGAATGGTAAGGCGGCAGATTTCGACGAGGAGCTTGCTACCAGGATATTGTCGCCTGAGGTTGTAATAGCTAAGGCGGATGTGAAAATGGGTGATGGCGAGGCTGTTGCCTGGGGTTGTGATTTGACCTATGATTATGTTAAGATAAACGCAGATTACCGTTCATAATATGTGTTGAACACCTATGATATATACTATTAGGATTGAGAGGAAATCAAAATGACAAACAATGATTCAATGGATGTGATACTTTCGAAGGCACAGACACTTATAGAGGCTATGCCGTATCTCCAGCAATTCCGTGGCAAAAAGGTAGTGGTTAAGTACGGCGGAAGTGCTATGGTAGATGATGAGCTTAAGTACAATGTTATCAAGGATGTTGCTCTGCTTAAGCTTGTAGGTATAGATCCAATCATCGTCCATGGCGGCGGTAAGGAGATAAGCGCATGGCTTAAGAAGATTGGCAAGGAATCCCAGTTCATCAATGGTCTTCGAGTAACTGATGAGGAGACGCTTGATGTTGCCGAGATGGTTCTGTCTAAGGTAAATAAGAGCTTGGTATCTATGATGCAGAAGCTCGGTGTAAAGGCAGTTGGCTTAAGTGGTAAGGATTCAGGGCTTATGACTGTGAAGAAGAAGTACACTGACGGAAAGGATATAGGATACGTAGGAGAGGTTGTATCAGTTGACAGCTCTGTATTAGATACACTGCTTGACAATGATTTCATCCCTGTAATCGCACCTATTGGTCTGGGTGAAGAGGACTATCACGGATACAATATCAATGCTGACGATGCAGCCTGTGCTATTGCAACAGCGATAAATGCTGAGAAGCTGGTATTCCTTACAGATATTGAGGGAGTATTCCTTGATCCTATGGACAAGAGCACTCTTGTGTCAGAGATGGATATCAATGAGGCACAGCAGTTTATAGATAACGGAGTTGTAGGCGGTGGTATGCTTCCTAAGCTTTCAAACTGCATTGAGGCTATGAAGAACGGCGTATCCAGAGTACATATGCTTGACGGAAGACTTCCGCACTGCTTACTGCTTGAATTCTTTACGGAAAAGGGTATCGGAACAGCTATATTGAAGGAACCATTATTCTAAAATTAATTCTAAATTTATATTGTAAAATGTATCCTTATTAGGTACAATGAAATAGTGTTTTGCTTAGGCGTGTGATATGCCCTTATAGTGATTTAAGGGGGTATTTCATATGCGAAAAAATTTCATAAGAATACTTATTATAGTGTGTATTTTGGCAATGACGACAGCATGCGATTCTGATTCGAGGAAGACAGAATATTTAACCTATGCCGATAATGATGAAGTTGGGGTTGATATAACAGAGGAATTGGATTATACTGAGGTTGTTGCGGAAAACTACTGTGAAAGTGAGAATATCACTGTCGTAGTGTATGTATGCGGAGCAGTTGTTTCTCCCGGTGTGTATTATTTTGATGAGGGCGATATAAAGGATTCTGCCATAAAGGCAGCAGGGGGCTTTACAGAAGAAGCTGTAACTGATTATGTTAATCTTGCGGAAAAGCTGAAGGATGGAGAGCGGCTCTATGTACCGTGTAAGAGTGAGCTTGAAACGGGCATTGTATCCTATCTGGATGAGACCGGGGATAATAAAGTCGCCAATGCCGTGGATTCTGATGGCAGAGTGAATATCAATACAGCAGGGAAGGATGAGCTTATGACACTTCCCGGTATAGGAGAAAGTAAGGCCGAGCTTATCATCGCATATCGCACTGAGAATGGTAGCTTTAACAGTACAGAAGAATTAATGAATATAAATGGAATTAAGGAAGGCGTTTATGGTAGGATTAAGGATAGGATTACCGTAAACTGAGGTGGTATAATGAAGAAGGTTTTGGTTGTAGACGACGAAAAATCCATAGTAAAGGGATTGAAATACAGCTTAGAACAGGATGATATGGCAGTAGATGTAGCTTATGACGGAGAGGAAGCTCTTCAGAAGGCTAAGAGCAATGATTATGATATAATACTGCTCGACATAATGCTGCCGGGATATACAGGGCTTGAGGTGTGCCAGATGATAAGAGAGGAATCGAATGTTCCTATCATTATGCTGACAGCCAAGGGTGAGGATATGGATAAGATTCTCGGTCTTGAATATGGTGCGGATGATTATATCACAAAGCCATTTAATATTCTGGAGGTCAAGGCCCGTATCAAGGCTATACTTAGAAGGAATAATAAGGCTCCGGTCGAGGTTCAGGATACAAGGATTATTGAATCAAGGGGCTTGAAGGTCGATTGTGATAGCAGAAGAGTGTATATCGAGGATAAGGAAGTAAATCTCACTGCAAAGGAATTCGATCTTGTATATCTGCTTGTATCTAATCCAAATAAGGTTTATTCGAGAGAGCAGCTGTTGAAGACGATATGGGGTTCCACTTATCCGGGAGATGCCAGAACAGTGGATGTACATGTCAGAAGACTTAGAGAGAAGATTGAGGCTACACCGGCCGAACCAAAATATATTCATACGAAGTGGGGAGTAGGCTACTACTTTCAGGCTTAGAAAAATGTCATCAGCTTAATAGGCTGATGACATTTTCAACAATTGGTGCTTTATGTTATCGTCAGCAAATGATATTTCAACTGCATTGGTATATAGCATTTTAAGATCAGCCTTATCTATGCCGAGCTTTGAGGTGATAAGCTTTATTTCATCGGTCATATTCGTATTGCTTACGGTTCTGTTGTCAGTATTTACTGTTGCAGGAAGCCCAAGCTCCAGGTATTTTTTGAGCGGATAATTCGCATAGCTGTCAGATGCTTTGGTTTGGAAATTTGATGTAGGGCAAAGTTCAAGCCCCATTCGGACATCCATACATTCCTTAATAAGACTTGGCTCTTTTATAAGCGCTATACCATGACCTACTCTTTTGGCACCAAGCGAAAGCGCCATACGGACATTTTCGGTGCTGCCGCATTCGCCGGAGTGAATGGTATACGGAACTTCAAGACGATTTGCTTCCTTGAACAAATCTACGAACATTTCATTCGGAAACATTGATTCATCACCGGCAAGGTCGAGCGCGCATATACCGTATCCAAGATATTCCCGAGCTGCTTTAAGAACCTTTAGGTTTGTGGTAACGTCGAGATGCCGCATGGCACAGAGTATAATGCTTGAATGGACCTCATATCTCGCATAGCCTATCTGTGAGCCTTTTATAGCGGCTTCGCAGACATCGTTGTATGAGAAATTGTCATTTACGCTAAAGCTTGGTGCGAAACGGAGTTCTATATATCTGACATTTTCTTCGTAAGCCTGCCTTATTACATCGACCACAGCATTTGTAAGAGAAGTTGCGTTCTGTAATGCGCGAATCGGTATATCAAAGCATCTTAAGTATTCGGTCAGTGAGGAACAATCTGCGGGTGCCTGCATGGCTGACAGGAGTTCATTTGAGTCGGTATATTCCGGCAGAACTGAGCTTACGAAGTCGGGTGATAGAGATCCGTCAAGGTGGCAGTGCAGGTCGAGCTTTGGAAGCTGTCTGATATATGTATCATTTATTTTTTCCATATGTGTACCTCCCTAAAATAGTAATATTTACAGAAATATAGCTTTTATTTAAGTCGATTATAGATTATATTAATTATAACAAAAATTCAGGAGTAGATAAAGTTGGAAGAGAGTATTAAAGGGAAATTTAGAGTAAGCTTGAGATTCTTCATAACAATGGGAGCTATTGTCATATCTTTGGTTGCTGTGTATTTTTTCTCTGTTTTTTCTACAAAAAAGTACTATGAAAATGAACTGACAGAGCTTAGGTCGGGCATTGAGGCGCAAGGGCTGCTTCTTGGAAAAAATATCCTGAAGCTTGGAGAATTTGATGACGAGAAGCTGGAATATCTTAGCTCGGATGCTGATGCGGTTGCTTCATTTTTCTCCGGAAGAGTTATGGTAATTGATGATAATTATAGGATTATAGTAGATTCGAATAAGGACTGGCAGTACTCTTATGTTATAGATAGCGATGTGATGTCTGTAATGACGGGGGCAGTGAATGTAAATAGTATAACCACGGATAATTATATACGATATATTATACCTGTTTCGGAAGCACAGCATGTAAAAGCTGTCTTAATTATTGAGGCATCCCTGTTTAGACAGAACAAGCTTAGAAATGACGCCAGAAGGAGCAATTCCGTTATTGCATTTACTGTTGTGTCAGTATGCGTAGTACTTGCGCTGTTTCTGGGTTATGCGGGAACAAAGGATTTGAAATATATTAATAGACATATAGAGGAAGCCGGAGAGGGCTATAAGCACGACCAGATTCCGGAAAAGGGATTTGAAGAGCTTCGTGCTATGACAGAGAACTATAATAAGACAATTGCGAGGCTTATGCAGATAGATACATCCAGACAGGAGTTTGTATCGAATGTGTCACATGAGTTGAAGACTCCTATAACTTCCATGAAGGTACTGGCGGATTCACTCATACAAAATGAAGCGGCGGATTTGCCTATGTATAAGGAATTTATGACAGACATAATTGCCGAGATAGACAGAGAAAGCCAGATTATCACCGACCTGCTTACTCTCGTTAAGACAGATAAGGATACAGGTCAGGTCGAATTTAAGGAAACAGATATCAATGAGATGCTCGAGGTTATCATAAAACGAGTGATGCCTATCGCCCAAGCCAGAGGCATAGAGATAAGCTATGAAAAGCACAGAGATGTATCTGCAAGTGTAGATGAGGTTAAGCTTGCACTTGCGTTCTCGAACATCATAGAGAATGCCGTAAAATACAATGTGGACAATGGTTGGGTAAAGGTAAGTCTGAATGCTGACCATAAGAATTTTCACGTAAAGGTGTCTGATTCGGGAGTTGGTATACCTGATGATTGTAAGGACAAGGTATTTGAACGATTCTATAGGGTGGACAAGGCAAGAAGCAGAGATACCGGCGGTACGGGACTTGGTTTGTCTATAACCAGAAATATTATCCGTATGCATGGAGGAAGCATCAAGCTGTACAGTGAATCCGGAGCGGGTACAACATTTACGATAAAGGTTCCTATAGAAAGAGAAGATAATTATGAAGAGACGAAGACTGCTTCCAAGCAGGCGGCACGTAGGAAAGCCGTGAAAATAGATGAGGATTAAGATGAAGCATATTATATGTAAAATGAAGAGACATATTGGAAGCTTGGCTATGGCTGTTATGCTTATGACAGTGCTGTGTGCCTGTGGAGGGAAAAGCCGGGATGCTTCGACAGACAAGGAGCAAAATACAGCTTCTAATTCTGTAGATATATATTGTGTAAAGGGACTGGAGCTGGTAACGAGCGATGCTCCATATCAGCTCAAACAGCCGGATGTGCTGACATCGTCGGTTGATGAGCTTATTGCGGCGATGTCGGAGAATCTGTCGAGTGATGGACTGGGCATAAGCTGGTATATGCTTAATTCTGAGAATATATTGATGATTAATCTTGATGTTTCTCAGGATATTACGAAGGAAAAGCTGCTGCTTATAAAGGCAAGCATATGTAATACCCTGTTCCAGCTTGATAAGCTAGAGGGTATAGAGCTTGCAGTGATTACGGGAGACGAGCAGGAGCATAGCTATGAGAGCTTTAACAGAACATCCTTTTATATGCTAGAGGAGGAATAAACTAAAAATTGAAGAGACCTTTGCTGTGGGTGATAGTGTGGTTTGCGCTTGGAGAGGTGTTGGCTATCTGTGTCAGCGGGAAAATACAAGTAAGTGTACTTATCGGTACACTTGCTTTTTGTGTGCTTTTTTTCACGAAAACGCCGAAAAAAATCCGTAAAATGTTATGGATTTTGTTAGCCTTTGAAGTATTTGGATTCTTGTATGCCCGGTTGTATATGTATAGGATAATGCAATTTGATGAGGGACATATTGAGG
>CAMALN010000058.1 GCA_945836565.1 uncultured Lachnospiraceae bacterium | reverse complement strand
CAGAGGGAATTTCAGGCGGCGCATCCGGACAGGGAGATTATAAGACTTAGTATAGGTGATGTGACTCAGCCGCTTGCACCGGCTATTATAGCTAAGCTTCATGAGGCTGTAGATGAGATGGCAGTAGCTGAGACCTTTAAGGGTTATGCTCCGGATCTCGGATACGAATTTTTAAGAAGCGCTATAGCAGAGAATGATTACAAAAAGCGTGGTGTGGATATAGCTATAGATGAGATATTCGTAAGCGATGGAGCAAAGTGTGATTCGGGAAATATTCAGGAATTATTTACAGCAGATAGCAAGATTGCAGTATGTGATCCTGTTTATCCGGTATATGTTGACTCGAATGTCATGGCGGGAAGAACCGGCGAATATGACAACGAGACAGGCCTTTGGAGCAATGTAATATATATGCCTTGTACGGAGGAAAATGGATTTGCACCGGAGCTTCCTACTGAGACACCGGATGTTATATATCTGTGCTTTCCGAACAATCCTACCGGAGCTACTATTACCAAGTCAGAGCTACAAAAGTGGGTTGACTATGCAAATAAGGTGGGCGCGATTATCATATATGATGCTGCTTATGAGGCATACATCAGTGAGGATGATGTGCCACATACTATATATGAGTGTGATGGAGCAAAAAGCTGTGCGATAGAGCTTAGAAGCTTTTCTAAGAATGCAGGATTTACAGGAACAAGACTTGGATTTACGGTTATTCCTAAGGAGCTTAAGGACTCGGAGGGAACAGCAATCAATCCTCTGTGGGCGAGAAGACACGGAACAAAGTATAATGGTGCTCCATATATAGTTCAGGCAGCAGGTCTTGCAGTGTACTCAGATGAGGGTATGGCACAGACAAAGGAGCAGATAGCATATTATATGAACAATGCAAAGTATATATATGAGGGATTAAAGAGTGCCGGCTACAGCGTATCAGGTGGTGTAAATGCACCATATATCTGGCTTAAGACACCGGATAATATGACCTCGTGGGAGTTCTTTGATTATCTGCTTGAGAAGGCAGGAGTGGTTGGAACTCCGGGCTCGGGCTTCGGACCAAGCGGAGAGGGTTACTTCCGTCTCACTGCATTCGGAACCTACGAGAATACTGTCAAGGCTATCGAAAGAATAAAAGAGATATAGTATATGAGAGATAGGACATAGAAGATATATGAAGAAGTTTGTAGCCGAGTTCTACAGATACAGGAGTTTATTTGCAGAACTTGTAAGAAAGGGAATAAAGCTGAAATACAGAAGGTCATATCTTGGAATTTTGTGGTCCTTAATAGAGCCGCTGCTTACCATGATAGTGCTTACACTTGTATTCGGAACCCTGCTTGGATATCATTCCAAGGATTTTCCGGTGTATATCCTGTCGGGCCGACTTATATACAGCTTGTTTTCCCAGGCTACAACTGCGGCTTTAAAATCCATCAGGCAGAATCAGGCTATGATTAAGAAGGTGTATGTGCCGAAGTATATGTATCCTCTGTCTTATATTGTGTTTAATTATGTTTTGTTCTTGATATCGTTAGTAGTGCTGTGTGGAGTTGCATTGGTATTAGGCGTATATCCTACGGTATATACCTTGCTTGCGATTGTGCCGCTTTTTGTGCTGTTGCTTCTTATCATAGGTGTAGGACTTATTCTTTCCTGCCTTGGAACGATGTTTAGGGATTTGGAGTATCTCTGGAATGTAGGACTTATGCTTATAATGTATATGTGTGCGATATTCTATTACCCTGATAAGATTTTAGACAGCAGTCACTATTGGCTTCTCTCGTACAATCCGCTTTTTTGCGTTATAGATAATTTCAGAAGCTGTGTATTTGGACAGGCGATGAATATACATGAGCTGATATATGCTTCAAGCTTTGCCCTCGTGTGTATTATAGTCGGAGCATTTATATTTAATAAAAAGCAGGATAAATTTATATTGTATGTATAGTACAATAAAGTATGCACGAATTCGAGGAGTAGCCGGTCATGACGGAGTATTGCAATGTTTTGATTTGTATGTAGCGTGAAGTGGGGTAGCATATCAGTGGAAAATGTAATTGAGTTAAACAATATAAGTATGTGCTTCAATCTAAGCAAAGAAAAGGTTGACAGCTTAAAGGAATACTTTATAAAGCTTGTGAAAAAAGAGCTTCATTATAATGAGTTCTGGGCTTTAAAGGATATCAATCTGACTGTCAAAAAGGGACAGAGACTTGGCGTGCTCGGGTTAAATGGTGCGGGAAAGTCAACCCTGCTCAAGGTTATATCGGGGGTGTTTCGCCCGACAGAGGGAACCCTTAAGGTAAACGGTGTGATAGCACCTATGATAGAGCTTGGGGCCGGCTTTGATATGCAATATACAGGCGCAGAGAATATATATCTGTACGGAGCAGTGCTCGGACATTCGAGAAAGCTTATGGAAGAAAAGTTCGATGAGATAGTGGAATTCTCGGAGCTTAAGGAATTCATAGATGTTCCGCTTAAGAATTATTCATCGGGAATGAAGGTGAGACTGGGCTTTGCCATAGCAACTATAGTGAATCCTGATGTGCTTATCTTAGATGAGGTTTTATCGGTCGGTGATGCTAAGTTCAAGAAGAAGAGCGAGAAGAAGATACTAAGTATGATAGAGGGTGGAACTACGGTTCTTTTTGTATCGCACAATGCTGAACAGATAAGAAGAATATGCGACACAGCGATTATACTTGAACACGGCAGACTCATAGCAGACGGTCCTGTAGATGAGGTTTTGGATATATATAAGAAGCTTAGCGAGTAATATATCGAGATGAATAATATAATAAAAAAGATAAAATTAAATATACGAAAGATACAGAAGGAAGTTATGCAGCATATGATACTTCCTGCCGTATACAGATTCTCTAAAGGTGACATCGATGACAGGATTGTTGTACTTGCAGACTGTCATCACGAAAAATGTCCGGAGGATATGAGACTTATCAGAGAACTCCTTGTAAAAAATAATTATAAGGTTGTCGACTATTTCTTTGATATTGCCAATATATCTGCTGTGGAGAACCTAAAACGTATGATGGATTTTATGCGTGTATATAAGCGTGCAGGGACTGTAATTATATGCTCTTATTTTTTGCCTGTTGCCTCATGTAAGAAGCACAAAGGAACTACTGTTATAAATATGTGGCACGGCTGTGGTGCTATGAAGAAGTTTGGTTACGACAGCGATGAGGATATACCAAAGGGGTATAGAGGAAATCCTTTTGCAAATACTGATTATATGTGCGTTAGCGGAATGGCATGCGTAGAACCATTTAAGAGTGCGACGAATTATCCTAAAGCTCAGGTTGTTCCTTGGGGAAGCAGTATCACAGATATATATTTCAAGGAAAGCTATATCAGGAAATGTAAGGAAAAATTTTGGACTGAATATCCTGATGCCAAAGGTAAGAGGGTTGTTGTCTGGGCTCCAACCTTCAGAGAGAATGCCCTTTGTGCCAAATGTGTAGGCGAAGAGCATATCGATGACCTTATACAGGATAATGAGGTTTCTGCTAAATATTATATCATAAAAAGTCTGCATCCTAATGTAAAGGGGGTAGAGCATAAGCTTACGACAAGGGAGCTTATGATATGTAGTGATGTGCTTATTACAGATTATTCGTCAGTATGGTTTGAGTATTTACTTCTTAAGAAACCAATTATATTTTTTGCACCGGACTATAGCAGGTATATGAAGAACAGAGGATTGTATCTGGATTATAATAGTTTGCCGGGAGTTATTATAAAGGATAAATTCAGTAATATAATGTTAAAGGAGACTTTGCTGGAAAATAAATATGACAATGAAGATTATAAGTTGCAAAGAAGATACTTTAGTGATATATATATGGGTGGCTGTGACGGTATGGCTACAAAAAGATTATTGGAGAAGATAAATGGCTAGAAGTAAGCTTTATTATTTTGTAAGAAAATATTTTAGAAAATTTTATAGATTTGCGACGCTTAAGGTAATGTATCCAACTCTCTATAGACAGAATAGCAAAGAGGCTGTAGATCCAACCAAGGTTCTTTTTATAGAGATTAGAATGCCCGAGATAACCGACAGCTTCAAGCTTATGTATGACAAGCTTAAAGCTGAGGGTGGTTATACCATTCACGAACATTATCTCCGTATGGATTTTGTAAACAAGCTTCAGTATACAAGAAACTGCCGTAAGATGATTAAGGATATTGCTACAGCAAAGTATGTTTTCGTAAATGATGCATCTGATGTTCTGGCGTGTCTTCCTATGCGTAAGGAGACTGTTGTAACACAGCTTTGGCATGCGTGCGGTGCATTCAAGAAGTTTGGACGAAGCACAGCTGATCTTATCTTTGGTGCCGACAGAAAGACTCAGGAGAAGTATCCGTTCCATGGCAATTATACGAATGTTACGGTAAGCGCACCGGAGGTTGCCTGGGCGTATGAGGAGGCTATGGGACTTCCTGAGGGAGTTGCAAAGCCTGTTGGAATATCGAGAACAGATGTATTTTTTGATGACGAATTTAAGAAAAAGGCGTATAAGAGGTTCTATAAGGAATTTCCTGAGGCAAAGGGAAAGAAGGTTATACTCTATGCACCTACCTTCAGAGGAAGGGTTGCGGCTGCAAAGACACCTAATGTGCTTTCAGTTCCACTGATGCATCATGTGTTCAAGGATGAGTATGTGTTGGTATTTAAGCATCATCCGTTTGTGAAGAAACGTCCGGAGATTGCGGAAAGATATTCTAAATTTGCCAAGGACATGACTGATACCATGAACATAGAGGATTTGCTTATAGTATCTGACATATGCATATCGGATTATTCTTCACTTGTATTTGAGTATTCACTTATGAGAAAGCCGATGATATTCCTGGCTCACGATTTGGATACTTACTATGACTGGAGAGGTTTTTATTATGACTACAGGGAATTCGTACCGGGACCGATTTTTTCGAATGTTGATGAGGTTGTGGATTATATAGAGCATATAGATGAGAGATTTGACGTTTCTGTGGTTGATAATTTCAGGGATAAATATATGAGCTCCTGTGACGGACATTGTACTGAAAAGATATATGATATGGTATTTGGTGATTAGTTATGATTTCGATTATTATTCCGAGCTATAACTCAGAGCAGTATATAGTACAATCTGTGCGCTCAGCTGTTGAGCAGCAGGTGTCACGTGAGATAATTATTATAGACGACAGGTCCAAGGATAATACGATACATTGCCTTAGACATTACTTGAAGGATACTTATGTGACCGAGAGCTATGATAATAAGAGCGAGACCTATGAGAGAAGGTTTAACAATCTTAAGGTAAAGTATTGTATTAAGCTTATTGCAAGAAAAGATATAAAAAGTCAAACCGGAGCATTTGTTCCCTGCAATCTGTTTATCGTAACCAATACGAAGAACAGAGGCGCTGCTTATTCGAGAAATAAGGGCATTAGAGTTGCCCGCGGTGAGTATGTGGCATTTCTTGATTCGGATGACTGGTGGGAAGAGGGAAAGCTTGAAAAACAGCTTGCACTTATGGAAGAAACCGGAAGCTATCTGTGTACAACAGACAGAGAATTAGTATTCTCTGATGACGAGCCTTCGGGTGCGGTTATAAAAAGTCCGGAGACAATTACCTTCAAAAAGCTTCTCAAATCAAATTGGATAAACTGTTCGGCAGTTTTGGTTAAGCGTGAGGCAGTGCTTGGCTTTGGTATGAAGCCGGGAAAGCTTCATGAGGATTACCTATGCTGGCTCAATGTTGTACGTGACTATGGACCGGCGGTAAATGTTCCTGAGCCGCTGCTTAAATACAGAGTCAGACTTAACAGCAAGTCCGGCAACAAGCTTAGGTCGATGAGACTTAGCTACAATACCTACAGGGAGTTCGGATATAGCCGGGATAAAGCCATGATATTAACCATAAGGAATATGTGCTTCGGAATGAAGAAGTTTATGGGCTCGTTGCTGGGAAAATCAAATAGAGGATGAAAAAAACATGGACTTGAAAAAGTCCGTGTTTTTTGTTATTGACACCCTATAAAATAGGGTGTAATATAAGGAAGAGTGAAGGAGAATAGCAAATGATAAGGACTTTTATAGAAGTGCCATTGTTTACGAGACGATGGAAAGATATTGGGCTTGGACAATCTTTCGGATGATGAAAAAAAGGTATTAAAGAAATTGGTGAAATCCTTAAAATGTGATATTGCGAATAGAAGGAGTTGATATTATGAGTTCTTTATTTGATGATTTAAAACAGGGTTTGGAAGAGGCGATAGAATATGAAAGGGGTAATGGAACGGCAAACGAATCGACATTTACTATAATGCCTGTAAAAGAATATACGAATATAGAAATTCGAGAGATAAGGATGAAAGCTGGAATGACTCAAAGAGTGTTTGCATATTATATGGGGGTATCACAGAAAACTGTCGAAGCATGGGAATGTGGAAGAACACATCCTACAGGACCAGCTTTCAGGTTGATACAATTATTGTCTTCAGGTTATTTTAAGGATATAGATTTTATAATAAAACAATAGATAAATTTATGTAAGTTATGCTATAATTCTAAAGGGTAATAAATACTATATAATGCAAAAGGAGGAGAATATGAAGGGGCCAATTATTATTGGAATAGTAGTTATCGCACTGATTATTTTGTTTGTGATGGGTTATGTGAAGGCGCCGCCTGATATGGCTTTCATCATTTCCGGACTTAGGAAGAAGGCTAAGGTGGTTATCGGAAAGGCTAGTATAAGGATTCCTTTCTTCGAGAGATTAGACAGACTTAATCTTCGCCTTATACCTATCGACGTAAAGACGAGTAATGCAGTGCCTACGGCAGATTATATCAACATCAATGTAGATGCTACAGTCAATGTCAAGATTAGCAATGATCCACAGACTATCGTGCTTGCAGCAGAGAACTTCCTTAACAAGAATACTGAGTACATAGCTGCAGTTGCAAGAGAGGTTCTTGAAGGTAATGTCCGTGAAATCGTTGGTAAGATGAGACTTGAGGAGATGGTATCTGACAGACAGAAGTTCGCAAATCTCGTTAAAGAGAATGCAGAGCCCGACCTTGCCGCTATGGGTCTTGATATCATAAGCTTCAATGTACAGAACTTCGTTGATGGAAATGAGGTTATAGAGAACCTCGGTATTGACAATATCGTAAAGATTAAGAAGGCAGCAGCTATCGCAAGAGCGGAGAGTGAGAGAGATATCAAGGTAGCTCAGGCAGAGGCTGATAAGCAGTCGAATGATGCTGCTGTGGCAGCACAGACAGAGATTGCAAAGAAGCAGAATGAGCTCGCGATAAAGAAATCTGAGCTTCAGATGGATGCTGATACTAAGAAGGCTATGGCTGATGCCGCATACCAGATTCAGCAGGAGGAGCAGCGTAAGACTATCGAGGTCACTACTGCAAATGCCGATATTGCAAGACAGGAAAGAGAAATCGAGTTGAAGCAGAAGGAGGTTGCTGTTAAGGAGCAGGCTCTCGAGGCTGAGATTAAGAAGAAGGCTGAGGCTGATAAGTACGCAGCACAGCAGAAGGCTGATGCAGCGCTCTATGAGAGACAGAAGGAAGCCGAGGCCAGAAAGTTTGAGGCAGAGCGACAGGCAGAGGCACAGAAGGCAAAGGCAGAGGCAGACAGATATGCCAAGGAGCAGGAGGCAGCCGGTATCCGTGCAGTCGGAGAGGCCGAAGCTACAGCGATTTCTGCAAAGGGTGTTGCTGAGGCTGAGGCTATGGAGAAGAAGGCTGAGGCATATGCTAAGTACAACAAGGCCGCTGTTGCAGAGATGCTTATCAAGGTATTGCCGGAAATTGCAGCCAATATTGCTGAACCGCTTAGTGCCATAGACAAGGTAACCATCATCGGAGGAGACGGTGGCTCCGGAAATGGTGTAGAGCAGGTTGCAAGCAATGTTCCTGTAGTTATGGCTAAGGTGTTTGAGAGCATGAAGGAAGCAACAGGAATTGACCTGGCGCAGATTGTAAATGCTGAGTCTTACGATGCCAAGGTTAACAGAAATATAAACGTATCAGGCGTTGATTCTGTAAATGTTATGGTATCAGACAATACAACTGATGTTATAGAATAAAGCCGGATTGTAGACAGGGATATCACTACACAAAGGATATCCCTGTTTTTGTTAGGAAAGCCAAGGGTATTTCAAAAATTTGCCGATAGGAGTGATTTGGTGAA
>CAMALN010000057.1 GCA_945836565.1 uncultured Lachnospiraceae bacterium | reverse complement strand
TTGATTACAAGTGGAATATGGGCTGGATGAATGACTTCCTCACCTATATGAAGCTTGATCCTTTGTATAGAAAGTATCATCATAATGATTTGACCTTCAGTATGGTGTATGCATATAGTGAGAAATTTATATTAGTGCTTTCTCATGATGAGGTTGTACATGAGAAGGGCTCAATGATTACTAAGATGCCGGGAGGCTATGAGGACAAGTTCTCTAATCTTAGAGTTGCATACGGATATATGATGACGCATCCCGGAAAGAAGCTTCTCTTTATGGGACAGGAGATAGCTCAGTTTTCAGAGTTTAATGAAGCTTCTGAGGTTGATTGGTCATTATTTGAGTTTGATGCGCATGTATTTATGCAGGGTTACGTTAAGGAGCTTAATAAGCTTTATAAGGATGAACCGGCACTTTATGAGCTGGATTCTAAGCCTGAGGGCTTTGAATGGATTAACTGTAACAGTGCGAATACAAGCCTGCTTTCTTATATAAGAAAGGGTAATAAGGATGAGGATACACTTGCGATAATATGCAACTTTACTCCTATTGCGCATAAGGCTTATAAGCTTGGAGTACCAAGCAGTGGAAGCTGGAAGGAAATCTTCTCTTCAGATAACGCCAAATTTGGTGGTGAGGGAAGAAATAATAAGACCGCAAAACAGGCAAAGAAGGAAGAATGTGATGGTCAGGAATACTGTATAAATGTATCTGTTCCGCCACTTTCGATTTCTGTATTTAAGAAAAAACAATAATAAATAGTATATGAATCCCACTCCTGTTTGAGTTGCTCTTCCGGGAGTGGGCTTTAGTTATGTAGAGGTTTGTTTATGTTACTTACTGATATTCAGGAAAAAATAACAGATATGGATAAGAGCATGCTTGAACAGTATTTTGAGAGCTTTTTGGATTGGCTGGTGCATAAATTTTTTGACATAGGTATTGCTCTCTTATTTTTGTGGCTTGGTCTTAAGGTTGCAAGGCTTATTGTAAGGTTCATAAAGCATTCCTTTGCAAGAACAGGCATGGATGATAGTGTGGAGGGATTTTTACTCTCACTTATCAGAGGTATACTGTACATAATAGTAGTTATTATGTCAGTTTCCATAATGGGTGTGCAGGTCACATCATTGGTTACAATTTTAGGAACCGCAGGTCTTGCTGTCGGTCTTGCATTGCAGGGCAGTCTGGCTAATTTTGCAGGCGGTGTACTGATTCTTATTATGAAGCCATTCAGGGTTGGCGATTATATAATTGAAAATGACAAAAAATGTGAAGGAACCGTTGTAAATATAGATATATTTTACACTAAGCTCCGTACCTATGATAATAGAATTATTGTAATACCAAACGGAAATATTACTGCAAGCTCCATTATTAATCTTACAGCTGAGCAGCATAGGAAGCTTGAATTAAGTGTCGGAGTTGCCTATGACAGTGACATAAAGCTTGTTAAAAATGTCCTTACGGAGCTTGTGAAGACGTCTCAGTATTATGAGCCTGATATGGAGTTTAACGTGTATGTTGATTCGTATGGTGACAGTGCCATAAAAATGGGCATTAGATGTATGGTTAAAACTGATGATTATTGGAAAGCAAGATGGGAAATGCTTGAGCAGATAAAGGTTAAGTTTGATGAAAGCGGAATAACAATTCCATTTAATCAGATGGAGGTCCTCGTTAAAAATGAAGAAAAAACTGAAGAATAGTAAGCTGCTTTTGCTGTTGGTGTTTGCATTAGCTTTTGTAATGACAGGATGCTCATTAAGTAAAAGAGATGGTATATCGAAAACTACAGAGACAACACGAGAGATAACTGAGATGCCGGAACAGCCTACCGGAAGCATCGTTGTAGTCAGTGAAGATGATACACAGACAGAAGCTGCGGCTACAAAGGAAGAAACTGAGACAGAGCTTACTACAGAGGAAGAAATAATAAACCCATATGAAAATATTATTGTAGCAATAGACGCAGGACATCAAAGGTATGGTAATAGTGATAGAGAACCGATAGGACCGGGAGCTACTGAAACCAAGGCAAAGGTGTCAGGCGGAACAAGGGGAGTTGCCAGTGGACTAGCGGAATATGAGCTTAACCTCATAGTTGCCCTGAAGCTTAAGGATAGGTTGACAGAGCTAGGATATCAGGTTGTAATGGTAAGAGAAAGCCATGATGTAGATATAAGCAACTCTGAGAGGGCGGCTGTTGCAAATAATGCCGGAGCGGATGTGTTCTTGAGAATACATGCAAACGGCTCGGAGAATTCCGGTGCAAACGGAATACTTACCATATGTCAGACAGCATATAATCCTTATTGCTCAGATTATTATGAGGATAGCTACAGACTTGCAAATTGCCTGCTGGAAGAAATGGTGGCATCTACCGGAGCGAAAAGCTGTGGTGTAAGCTGTGTGGATAATATGAGCGGAATAAATTACTGTCAGGTTCCGGTTACAATTATCGAGATGGGATTCATGACAAATCCTGATGAAGATATGAAGCTGGCGAATGATGATTACCAAAATCTTATAGTTGATGGTATAATAAAGGGATTGGATAAATATTTTGAAATAAACGATGAAGAGTAAGGGGAGCAGTTTATGAATAATGAACGAAGAAAAAGTAAGGATGGAAGGCTTGGAATTATAGTTGCTCTGTGTGAGTTAATTATAGTATGTGTTGTAATAGGCATTTCTCTTGTTGTGGTAAAGCTGGACAGCAACGATAGGGATGATAAAAAATCCGGAAAAAAGCATAGTGAACAGGAAGTGGCTGTCGAAAAACAGGATGACGAGATAGAAGAGGAAGATGTAGATATAACGGAAATAGAAGTAGCGGTAAATGAAGCTGAGACCGAGACTACAGAGGTAACTACAGAAGCAGTTACTGAAGCACAGGAAGTAAGTAATACAATGGATGACATCCGTTCAGAATATATCTTGTATGAAAGTGATGTAAGATATCTGACAGAGCAGGATCTTGTTGGTCTTTCTAAGGATCAGCTTAGATATGCGAGAAATGAAATATATGCCAGACACGGAAGAAAATTCAAGGATGCAGAGCTTCAGGCTTATTTTGATTCAAAATCCTGGTATACGGGTACTATTGAGCCGGATGGCTTTAGTGAATCACTTTTAAATGAGTATGAAAAGGCAAATACGGCATTTATTAAAGAGGCAGAAACAAAATAGCCCCGTAATGAACGGGAGTTTAATATATAAAGGTGGTAATAATATGTATTACAGTAATGTTTTAGACCTTATAGGGAATACGCCTTTGATGAGCCTTAAAGAGGCTACCGGATATGAGATATATGCAAAGGCAGAATTCCTTAATCCGGGTGGAAGTATAAAGGATAGAATAGCAAAAAATATGCTTGAGGATGCAGAACGTTCGGGAAAGCTTAGACCGGGCATGACTATTATTGAGCCAACAAGCGGAAATACCGGTATAGGCCTTGCTCTTTGCGGTACACAGAAGGGTTACGACGTAATAATAGTAATGCCTGAGAATATGAGCGAAGAGAGAAAGAAGATAATTAAAGCCTTGGGAGCAAATCTTGTACTTACTGAGCCGAAGCTTAGCATAGGCGGAGCTGTTGCTAAGGCAGAGGAGCTGGTAGCACAGAATCCTGAGAAGTACTTTATGCCACAGCAGTTTATCAATCCTGCAAATCCTGATATACATTACAGAACTACAGCGGTTGAGCTTTGCGAGCAGCTTGATAAGAAGATAGATATATATGTATCCGGTATAGGAAGCGGAGGAACACTTGCAGGTGTTGCAAAGTACCTGTTGGAGAAGAATCCTGACACTAAAATAGTTGCAGTTGAGCCTAAGAATGTATCTGCACTTCTTGGTCATGAGCCCGGACTGCATCAGATACAAGGCATAGGAGATGGATTTATACCTGAAATTCTGGACACAAGTATAATTACAGATATCGTTGAGGTTACGGATGATGATGCCATAGAAACAGCAAGAATGCTTGCGAAAGCACAGGGCTTGTTGGTTGGAACCTCTTCGGGGGCAAATGTATGGGCTGCTATGCAGATGGTAAAGAAATACGGTGAGGATAAGGTTGTAGCTACGGTTATGGCAGACAGAGTAGAGAGATATTTCAGCACCTCGCTTATATAGGATTGTTTACGAAGAAGTATTATTCAACATATAAATTAAGTTCTAAATAATAGACAGGAGGAATTTTAAAATGACAAAGATAGACATTTTATCAGGTTTTTTGGGAGCAGGAAAGACAACACTTATAAAAAAGCTTATTGCAGAGGCTTTTTCCGGTGAGAAGCTTGTTCTTATCGAAAATGAATTTGGTGAGATAGGCATAGATGGCGGTTTCCTTAAGGAAGCAGGTGTTCAGATAACAGAGATGAACTCGGGCTGTATATGCTGCTCCCTTGTAGGTGATTTCGGAACTGCATTAAAGGAGGTAATAGACACTTATACACCGGACAGAGTTATAATTGAGCCATCAGGTGTCGGAAAGCTTTCTGATGTTATGAAGGCGGTCGAGAATGTTAAGACTGAGGTTGACGTTGTAATTAATAGTGCAACTACTGTAGTTGATGTTATAAAGTGTAAGATGTATATGAAGAATTTTGGAGAATTCTTCAATAACCAGGTAGAAAATGCCGGTACTATCGTTCTAAGCCGTACCCAGAATGCTTCTGAGAAGAAGCTGCTTGAGGTGACTGCTATGCTTAGAGAACATAATAAGGATGCAGCAATTATAACTACACCTTGGGATGATATAGATGGAAAGACCATACTTGATGCCATGGAGCATTCAAATACCCTGGAGGCAATGCTTGCTGAGGCAAAGGAGGAGCACCACCATCACCACGACCATGACGAGGATGAGTGCTGTCACGAGCACCACCATCACCACGACCATGACGAGGATGAGTGCTGTCACGAGCACCACCATCACCACGACCATGACGAGGATGAGTGCTGTCACGAGCACCATCATCACCATCATGAGCATGATGAGAATTGTACCTGCGGATGCCATGATCATGATCATGAGGGACATCATCATGCAGATGATGTATTTACAAGCTGGGGAAGAGAGACAGCTGTAAAATATAATGAGGAAGAGCTAAAGGAGATATTGGAAACGCTGGCATATGAGTCCGACAGCTTCGGTATAATCCTTCGAGCAAAGGGAATTGTGGCTTCTAAAGAGGGAGAGTGGTTCTATTTTGATCTTGTTCCGGGAGAATATGAGATAAGAAGAGGTAAAGCAGATTATACAGGTAAGCTTTGCGTAATAGGAAGCAATCTGGATGAAGATAAGCTTGTAGAATTATTTAAGCTATAGAAGCAGCTGCTTTTGCTTGCGTATGTTAGAGGTGATATGAGATGAAGAATAATAATGTAAGAGAAATTCCTGTATATATGTTTCTGGGTTTTCTTGAAAGTGGTAAGACAACCTTTGCAAGTGAGACACTGATAGATAGAGATTTTACTGAGGGTGAGCCAACACTTTTGCTTGTATGCGAGGAAGGTATAGAGGAGTATGATGAGGACTACCTGAAGAGTAGAAATATATTCGTAGAATATATTGACGAAGAGAATCTTACTACTGACCATCTGTTGGACCTGCAGGATAAGTATGAGCCCACAAGAGTAATGATAGAATATAACGGAACCTGGAAGATGGATAAGCTTATGGGCATAAGAGTTCCTAAGGGATGGACTATTGTTCAGGTTATATCCTTTGTAGATGCTTCAACCTTTGATGTCTATATACAGAATATGAAGGCTATGATGATGGAGCAGTTGTCAACAGCAGATATGATAATCTTCAATCGCTGCGATGAGAATACCAGGAAGGCTGAATACAGAAGAAGTATCCGTGCTGTGAATCGAAGAGCTCAGGTTATATTCGAGAACAAGGATGGTATAGCAGAGGTAGGAGATGGTGAGGCAGATCTGCCATTTGATATCGATAAGCCTGTTATTGAGCTTGAGGATGAGGATTTCGGAATATGGTATATAGATGCCTGCGATAATCCGGACCGTTATGTTGGCAAGAAGATTGTATTTAAGGCCATGGTTCATAAGCCAAAGGAATATGCGTCCAATGAATTTGTGCCGGGAAGATTTGCCATGACCTGTTGTGCTGACGATATCGCATTTATAGGCTTTAAATGTTATTTTGATCAGGTTAAGTACTTAAAGGACAGACAGTGGGTAATGGTAACAGGTGTTATCGATAAGGAGTATTATCCTGAATTTGAGGGAGAAGGCCCTGTTATAAAGGCCAGTAAGGTTGATTTGGCTAAGCCCGCAGAGGATGAACTGGTTTATTTTAATTAATTTTATGATTATTGATATCAAAATAGAGTTGTCTATTGACAGCTCTATTTTTGTGTCATATAATGCAATTTGCAATTGAATTGCAAATTGGAGGAAGTATATGTCACTTATAGAATGTAGGGATGTAGCCCTTGGTTATGAGGGCAGAATAGTAGTAAGCAATTTGAACTTTAAAGTTAATACAGGAGATTATCTCTGCATTATAGGGGAAAATGGTTCCGGTAAGAGTACGCTTATGAAGGCTTTGCTTGGATTAAAGAAGCAGTCAGAAGGCGAAATAATTATGGGAGATGGCCTTAAGACAAATGAGATAGGTTATCTGCCTCAGCAGACTATAGCACAGAAGGATTTTCCTGCATCCGTAAAGGAGATAGTCAGGTCGGGTTTTCTGAATCGTATGGGATTTAGACCCTTCTATACAAAGCAGGAAAAAAGAATTGCGTATGAGAAGATGGAAGAGCTAGGTATTATTGATTTGAAAACGCGATGCTTCAGAGAGCTTTCAGGTGGGCAAAAGCAGAGAGTTCTCCTTGCAAGAGCACTCTGTGCGACCTCGAAGCTGCTTATACTGGATGAGCCGGGTGCCGGACTTGATCCTGTAGTAACCAAGGACATGTATGACCTGATAGAGGAGCTAAATAAAAAGGGTATAACAATAATTATGGTGTCACATGACATTCAGGCAGCGGTTACCTATGCGAATAAGATACTGCATGTGAGTGACACGCCGGAATTTTTTGAGGATAAGAAAAGCTTTATGTCCGGCAGGATTATGAAAAATCTTGTCAGTAGTGCGGAGGAACAATAATGGCGGAGATAACTGAAAAGCTGCAGATGTATTTTCAATATGATATAGTTAGAAATGTGTTGATAGTCGGCGTACTTATTGCATTTTGCTCGTCGCTTCTCGGAGTTACACTTGTGCTGAAGAGATATTCCTTCATAGGGGATGGTTTATCGCACGTTGCCTTTGCAGCATTGTCTGTTGCTACTATTACAAATCTTAGCAATAATATGATAATTGTAATGCCTGTAACCATATTGGCGGCTGTTTTGATGCTTCGTACGGGACAGAATTCAAGGATAAACGGTGATGCGGCGATAGCGATGATATCAGTAGGCTCACTTGCCATAGGATATATGTTGATGAATATATTTTCCGTATCCTCAAATGTATCAGGAGATGTGTGCTCAACCTTATTTGGCTCTACATCTATACTTACCTTGAATAATTCCGATATGATTATCTGCGTTGTGATGTCTGTTATAGTATTGATATTTTTCCTGTTGTTTTATCACAAGATATTTGCTGTAACCTTTGATGAGAATTTTGCGGCTGCAACAGGAATTAAGGCCGGTGTGTATAATACCTTGATGGCAATAATTACAGCGATTATAATAGTGATGGCTATGAATCTTGTAGGCTCTCTGCTTATATCTGCACTTATAATATTCCCAACCTTATCGGCAATGCGCGTATATAAGAATTTTTTATCCGTAATAATATGCTCAGGAGTAATCAGTGTTGTCGGGGCAGTACTTGGAATATTCATGTCATTGCTTAATGATACACCGGTTGGTGCAACGATAGTATCTGTATATATAGTTGTATTTTTGATATTTTCATTATGTGGATTTTGCAGGGAGAGGGCATAGTATGAGTTATTCTACAAAAAAACGGTCTATGATACTTGAATATCTAAAAGAGCATAGTGATAATGACGTATCTGTTAAGGAGATAGAAGAAAGCTTAAATAAGCATTCGGGAGAATGTATAAATGTAAGTACCATATACAGGTATCTCGATAAGCTTGCAATAGAGGGCATGGTGCTTAAGCATACATCGGAAAACGGGAAGCAGTCTACATTTCAGTATGTACAGGAAAACGCACAATGTCATAATCATTTGCATATGAAATGCAGTAAGTGTGGAAGAATATATCATATAGACTGTGGTTTTATGGATGAGCTGAAGGAGCATATATACAGACATCATCATTTTACCATAGAGTGTAAGACCTCTATGCTGTATGGTATATGTGAGCATTGTAAGAACGAGTGAGTAAAAATATATTTTAAAATG